>NZ_JBNDLE010000017.1:0-120180 GCF_050435905.1 Pseudomonas sp. 2835
CCGAAACCCCTATCTGCGCATGCAGGTAGGGGTTTTGTCTTTCTGGCGATCTAACTGCTAGTCGTGGCCCTTGTGGGAGCCAGCCTTGCCGGCGATGCAGGCACCGCTTGATCAGCTGGAAACTCCCGCTAGCATGATTGCCCTTTCCCCAACCCAAGACCATTCCCGCCCCAGCTTCAGACCCGCCTGACTGTCTTATCTAACCGAGTGTCCGCTTAACTGGCGTCCCTCCAATAACGATAAGAAGGCCAACGCCCATGTCTGCTAATGCTGCCCCGATCAGCCCCGCCCGGTTCATCAGCCTGGTCACAGGAGCTGACAAATGACTCTGCCCAAACTCGCCATAGGAACCCTGGGCGGTACCCTGAGCATGCTCCAGTCAGCGGAAGGCGAAGGTGTCACGCCGGGCCTGGATAGCTTGCAGATGCTCGCCGACGCGCCCCAGCTTGCAGATCTTGCGCACATCTCGGCGAAAACCCTGCAGATGTTACCCAGTGCCTCGTTGTCATTCATTCAACTGATCGATGTCCTGTACTGGGCCAAAGGCCAGGTGGAAGAGGGCGCACACGCGGTGGTGCTGAGCCAGGGCACAGACACCCTGGAGGAGGTGGCGTTCTTTCTCGAACTGCTCTGGCCCTTTGATGCGCCGTTGATCCTCACCGGCGCGATGCGTGCCGCCTGCGAGCCCGGCGCCGATGGCCCGGCCAATCTGCTGGCAGCGGTGCGGGTGGCGCTGGATGCGCAGAGTCGCGGCCGCGGTGTGCTGGTGGTGATCAATGATCAGATCCATGCCGCTGCCCATGTGCGTAAAACCGAGAGCCTGGCCATGGCCGCATTCAGTTCACCGCACTTCGGCTGCGAAGGCCTGCTGATAGAGGGGCGTGCCTGTTACCTGAAGCCTGCCAGGCCGCGCCAGCCGTTACCCGAACCCTGGCGCCTGGATCAGCGTGTGGCGCTGCTGGAGGCTGATTTTGCCGCCGATACCCTGCTGCTCGAGCAAGTCGCCGGGCTTGGGTATGAAGGGCTGGTGATCGCCGGGTTCGGCGCCGGGCATGTGTCGGCAGCCTGGGCCAAATGCGTGGGATACATCACCACCAGGATGCCGGTGATTATTGCCTCGCGTACCGGTTCGGGGCCTACGGCAAATCACACCTATGGCTTCGACGGTGGGGAAATGGATCTGCAACGCAAAGGCGCACTGATGGCGGGTTTCTTGTGTCCGCGCAAATGCCGGGTATTGCTGTGGGTGCTGATCGGCTGCGGGATGGATGACGAGCTGGAGCACTGGCTGGCCGGGTATCGTCAGCCGCGATGAGGGGAAGGTCACGTGGGGCCGCGTGTCGGCGCCCACGTGTCTTCGCAGGGGCGCTTAGACGAAGCGCTGAGGCACTACGCCGCGCGGCAGGCGGCTGCTGCCAGGCAGGGCGCTCAGGCGTGTACGCCAGTTGGCCTTGAAGCAGAACGTGCTCGGGGCAGGGTTGGCCTTGGCCATGCGTTGTTTACGCAGCTCTGCCAGGGACGGGGTGGATTTCTTGGCCGACGCAGGCGACTCCGTCTTGACCAGGGACCGCTGACACGACTTGCAGGAAACCTGGTCAGGGGTGGAGGTGCTGGTGAGGTTATTACCGGCGCGACCGCAAGCGACTGCGTCGCCGCTGGTTGAGTAGTGCATTACCAAGCTGTACATCTCCAAACATATGAACAAAAGCCCCCTATTTTCGCACAGGTTGGCGGCGGATGCGGCGCCATCGTCAACGCGATGCTGGAGGCTTGAGTCAGAAGGTTGAAGGACAGCGTTGTTTACAGGGGAGAAATGGTACCGAGTGCGCCAATCGCAATGGCCAGCGCCAGAAAACCCACGACGAAGATTGCAAGCTTACCCATGGAGCGCTCCAGATGAAGGTTTTGCGGTGCAGCGCCAGGCTGCAGTCGCGAAATGCGCCCGGTAGAGCGGGGCGCAGGACTATTTTCGCTCCGGCGCTGTTACCGAAACAGATTCAGATGGCGCGGCAAAATACGGATCAGATAAGTTGCAACGCGACGAACTGATAAAGCTGGTGGCGGATTGCCGCTCGCCGAGCCGGCAGATGCTTAGGGGTAAACCGTCAGCGCACGGCCAGGCTGCGTTGCTTCGTCGAGGTCGTACTCGCGCGTTTTGCAAAGGCGTGAGCAGGCCAATAAAAAAGGCCGCCTCGCAGCAGCCTTTGTTGTCGAATATGAACGTGGAAATCAATCCCAGCTCAACGCCCCACCAGTCTGATACTCGATAACCCGAGTCTCGAAGAAGTTCTTCTCTTTCTTCAAGTCCATGATCTCGCTCATCCATGGGAACGGGTTGGTGGTGCCTGGGTACTCTTCCTTCAGGCCGATCTGCGACAGGCGACGGTTGGCGATGAACTTGAGGTAGTCCTCCATCATCGCGGCGTTCATGCCCAGCACGCCGCGAGGCATGGTGTCGCGGGCGTATTCGATTTCCAGCTGGGTGCCCTGCAGGATCATCTGCGAGGCCTCTTCCTTCATTTCGGCATCCCACAGGTGCGGGTTTTCGATCTTGATCTGGTTGATCACGTCGATACCGAAGTTCAGGTGCATGGACTCGTCACGAAGGATGTACTGGAACTGTTCGGCAACGCCAGTCATCTTGTTGCGACGACCCATGGACAGGATCTGGGTGAAGCCGCAGTAGAAGAAGATGCCTTCCAGGACGCAGTAGTAGGCGATCAGGTTGCGCAGCAGCTCTTTGTCGGTCTCGACGGTGCCGGTGTTGAATTCCGGGTCGGAGATCGCGCGGGTGTAGCTCAGGCCCCAGGCGGCTTTTTTAGCGACCGACGGGATCTCGTGGTACATGTTGAAGATCTCGCCTTCATCCATGCCCAGCGATTCAATGCAGTACTGGTAGGCGTGGGTGTGGATCGCCTCTTCGAAGGCCTGGCGCAGGATGTACTGGCGGCACTCGGGGTTGGTGATCAGGCGGTACACGGCCAGGGCCAGGTTGTTGGCAACCAGGGAGTCGGCGGTGGAGAAGAAGCCCAGGTTGCGCATGACGATGCGACGCTCGTCGTCGGTCAGGCCTTCCGGGTTTTTCCACAGGGCGATGTCCGCGGTCATGTTGACCTCTTGCGGCATCCAGTGGTTGGCGCAGCCGTCCAGGTACTTCTGCCAGGCCCAGTCGTATTTGAACGGTACCAGCTGGTTGAGGTCGGCGCGGCAGTTGATCATGCGCTTTTCGTCAACCGCGACGCGGGCAGCAGAACCTTCCAGCTCAGCCAGGCCTTCGGCGATGTCGAGTTTGTCCAGGGCAGCCTTGGCGCGTTTGACCGCTTCGGAGTCGTCGGCAGTCACGGCGCGCGCTTCCAGGGCAGCCACACCGCCAGCGTTATCGAGCTTGTCGATGCCTGCGGCAGCAGCTTGAGTGGCGGTAGTGCCTTTGGCGGCTTCTTCGCCTTCGTCTTTATCGAATTCGTCCCAGCTCAGCATGGTGGGTCTCCTGCTTGAGGGCCATATCAGTATGGCCGGTGGATCTTGGTTGCGGTGCTTGCGGTTGGGTACTGCGGTGCACGCAAAATCTTGGAATGCTTCCCGGGGCTGAGGCCCTCGGGGGAGGTCGGGGTGGCCCCGACCTTGTTGTTCGGCCTGGCGAAGAGGGCGGCAGGGCCGGCCCTATCGCTGGCAAAGCCAGCTCCCACAGGAGAGCTGGCCAGCCTTCAGGCGCTTATTGGCAGGCTTCGCAATCCGGCTCGTCGATCGCGCAGGCCTTCGGCACTGGGGCAGGGCCGGCTGGCGCTGCTTGTACCGGGGCGCTGTCGCCACCGCTGGAAACGGCGTTGAGCTTGCCGGTGTTGATGGTCGACTTCTCGGTGCTGGTCGCGGCCAGGGCACGGAGGTAGTAGGTGGTTTTCAGACCACGGTACCAGGCCATGCGGTAGGTCACGTCGAGCTTCTTGCCCGAAGCGCCGGCGATGTACAGGTTCAGCGACTGGGCCTGGTCGATCCACTTCTGACGGCGGCTGGCGGCGTCGACGATCCACTTGGTTTCCACTTCGAAGGCGGTCGCGTAGAGGTCTTTGAGCTCTTGCGGAATGCGCTCGATCTGCTGCACCGAACCGTCGTAGTACTTCAGGTCGTTGATCATGACCGAGTCCCACAGGCCGCGGGCCTTGAGGTCGCGAACCAGGTACGGGTTGATCACGGTGAATTCGCCCGAGAGGTTCGATTTCACGTACAGGTTCTGGTAGGTCGGCTCGATGGACTGCGATACGCCGGTGATGTTGGCGATGGTCGCGGTCGGCGCGATGGCCATGATGTTCGAGTTACGAATACCTTTTTGTACGCGGGCACGCACCGGCGCCCAGTCCAGGGTTTCGTTCAGGTCGACGTCGATGTACTTCTGGCCACGGGCTTCGATCAGGATCTGTTGCGAGTCCAGCGGCAGGATGCCTTTGGACCACAGCGAGCCCTGGAAGGTCTCGTAGGCGCCACGCTCGTCGGCCAGGTCGCAGGACGCCTGGATGGCGAAGTAGCTGACCGCTTCCATCGACTTGTCGGCGAACTCGACGGCAGCGTCGGAGCCGTAAGGGATGTGTTGCAGGTACAGTGCGTCCTGGAAGCCCATGATGCCCAGGCCGACCGGACGGTGCTTGAAGTTCGAGTTACGCGCTTGCGGCACCGAGTAGTAGTTGATGTCGATCACGTTGTCGAGCATGCGCACGGCGGTGTTGACGGTGCGCTGCAGCTTGGTGGTGTCCAGCTTGCCATCGACGATGTGGTTCGGCAGGTTGATCGAGCCCAGGTTGCAGACCGCGATCTCGTCCTTGTTGGTGTTCAGGGTGATCTCGGTGCACAGGTTCGAGCTGTGCACCACGCCCACGTGCTGCTGCGGCGAACGCAGGTTGCACGGGTCCTTGAAGGTCAGCCATGGGTGGCCGGTCTCGAACAGCATCGAGAGCATTTTGCGCCACAGGTCTTTGGCCTGGATGGTCTTGAACACCTTGATCTTGTTGTACTCGGTCAGGGCTTCGTAGTACTCGTAGCGCTCTTCGAAGGCCTTGCCGGTCAGGTCGTGCAGGTCTGGCACTTCCGATGGCGAGAACAGGGTCCACTTGCCGTCATCGAAGACGCGCTTCATGAACAGGTCAGGGATCCAGTTGGCGGTGTTCATGTCGTGGGTACGACGACGGTCATCACCGGTGTTCTTGCGCAGCTCGATGAACTCTTCGATGTCCAGGTGCCAGGTTTCCAGGTAGGCACAGACAGCGCCCTTGCGCTTGCCACCCTGGTTAACGGCGACGGCGGTGTCGTTGACCACTTTCAGGAACGGCACGACGCCCTGGGATTTACCGTTGGTGCCCTTGATGTAGGAGCCCAGTGCACGCACAGGGGTCCAGTCGTTGCCCAGGCCACCGGCGAATTTCGACAGCATGGCGTTGTCGTGGATCGCGTGGTAGATGCCCGACAGGTCGTCTGGCACGGTGGTCAGGTAGCAGCTCGACAGCTGTGGACGCAGGGTACCGGCGTTGAACAGGGTCGGGGTCGACGCCATGTAGTCGAAGGACGACAACAGGTTGTAGAACTCGATGGCACGGGCTTCTTTGTCTTTCTCTTCCAGTGCCAGGCCCATGGCCACGCGCATGAAGAACACCTGAGGCAGCTCGAAGCGCACGCCATCCTTGTGGATGAAGTAGCGGTCGTACAGGGTCTGCAGGCCCAGGTAGGTGAACTGCTGGTCGCGCTCGTGGTTGATCGCCTTGCCCAGTTTTTCCAGGTCGAAGTCGGCCAGGGCAGGGTTGAGCAGTTCGAACTCGACACCCTTGGCGATGTAGGCGGGCAGGGCCTTGGCGTACAGCTCGGCCATTTCGTGGTGGGTGGCGCTCTCGGCGACTTCGAGGAAGCCCAGGCCTTCGGCGCGCAGGGTGTCCATCAGCAGGCGAGCGGTAACAAACGAGTAGTTCGGCTCGCGCTCTACCAGGGTACGGGCGGTCATCACCAGGGCGGTGTTGACGTCGGTGAGGGCCACGCCGTCGTAGAGGTTCTTCAGGGTTTCGCGCTGGATCAGGTCGCCATCGACTTCGGCCAGGCCTTCGCAGGCTTCGCTGATGATGGTGTTCAGGCGGTTCATGTCCAGTGGCGCCAGGCTGCCGTCGGCGCGGGTGATGCGGATGCTTGGGTGTGGCTGCACGCTGGCGTCTTCGGCGTGGCCGCGGGTGGCACGTTCCTTGGCACGCTGGTCGCGGTAGATCACGTAGTCACGGGCGACTTTCTGCTCGCCGGCACGCATCAGGGCCAGTTCGACCTGGTCCTGGATTTCTTCGATGTGGATGGTGCCGCCTGAAGGCATGCGACGCTTGAAGGTCGCGGTGACTTGTTCGGTCAGGCGGGCAACGGTGTCGTGGATGCGCGACGAGGCGGCAGCGGTGCCGCCTTCAACTGCGAGGAACGCTTTGGTGATGGCCACGGTGATCTTGTCATCGGTGTAGGCGACGACAGTGCCGTTACGCTTGATCACGCGCAGTTGGCCCGGGGCGGTGGCAGCCAGATCCTGGTTCGAATCAGCGGCCTGCGGCGCCAAAGCCAGCGGGTTCTCGCGAGTTGTGTCGGTTTGCATGGGTGTCTCCACGTTCTCTAAGTATGTTTAGGCGCTTTGTGAGCGCCAACCGTTCCGTCCGAAAGCCCAACAACCGACCTTGGGGGCGCGCAGGAACGAGCGTTCCGGCATGCCGCACAGGTCGGGCATACTCACTTCGGGACAGTTCAGGAATTAGGGCAAATGCTTGCCGCTCCCTGGCCGAAGTCAAAGGTCTTGAATCTACGACTCAAAACTGTTGCTGTCGGGTGTGCCGATGGCTTGCAACACCCGTACCCGAAACAACACCCTCCAAGGGTTTGCAACGGAAGCCTGCGCAGGAGCGGTTTGGCTGCTGATCTCTTCTAAAGTTCAAGCAAAAAATCTAGCCGTTGAGGGCTTGAGTTCTTTGCTTGACTTGTGCTTGGGATTTTCAGGAAACCCCAAGATGTAGTGTTTTGTTTCGCTTGGGATACAAGATAATGCGGTCTTGGGGGTAATGCAAGGTCGCGCTCTGTGGATAACTTGTGCGTATTTTGTGAGTGATTTCACTCAACCCCTTGTAGGCCGCGTCTTAGCGCGCAATGACCGCCCGTCACCGATTTTTTCGCGGGGCAAAGGGTCGCAGGCGGATTTTGCGGGCGCGAACCCTATCACAAAAAATCGGCTTGTCCGAGCGCCTTGCCCGCTGGTTTTTTGCTGCGGGTAACGGCGGTTGGCAGGCGTCAGTGCCCGACGTAGTATCCGGGGCCAATGTTGCCTTTTGGTGATCTGGGCACTCTTTATAACAACAAGCTGTTGAGGTGAGCCGTGGAGCAGAGCAGTCGGGTATTGATCGTCGAGGATGACCAGCGGCTGGCCGACCTGACCCGTGAATACCTGCAGGCCAATGGCTTTGTCGTGGACGTGGAGGGCGATGGTGCCCGGGCGGCGGCGCGGATCGTCGCCGAGCAGCCCGACCTGGTGATCCTCGACCTGATGCTGCCCGGTGAGGACGGCCTGAGCATCTGCCGCAAGGTGCGCAAGCAGTACCCCGGGCCGATCCTGATGCTTACCGCGCGCAGCGACGACCTGGATCAGATCCAGGGCCTGGACCTGGGCGCCGACGACTATGTGTGCAAGCCGGTGCGCCCGCGCCTGCTGCTGGCACGCATCAACGCCCTGCTACGGCGCAGCGAGGCGCCGGCCGAGGCTCAGGCGCCGCAAGCATTGCAGTTCGGCCCGTTGCGGGTCGACAACACCTTGCGCGAGGCCTGGCTGTACGACAGCGGCATCGAACTGACCAGCGCCGAGTTCGACCTTTTATGGCTGCTGGTGAGCAACGCCGGGCGGACTTTGTCGCGCGAGGAGATCTTCACTTCCCTGCGCGGCGTCGGCTATGACGGTCAGGACCGCTCCATTGATGTGCGTATTTCGCGCATCCGCCCGAAAATAGGCGACGACCCCGAGCACCCGCGGATGATCAAGACCATCCGCAGCAAAGGCTACCTGTTCGTTCGTGAAGCGGCCGAAGCCATGGGCCAGGTGCCATGAACTCGATCTTTTTGCGCATCTATGGCGGCATGCTCGCGGCCCTGGTGCTGGTGGCCGTGCTCGGTGTGCTCAGCCTGCACCTGCTCAACGAGGTGCGCGCCGGCCAGTACCGCGAACGCCTGGCCCACGGCACCTTTACCCTGATGGCTGACAACCTGGCGCCGCTGGATGCTGTCGAGCGCAAGCGCGCGCTGCTGATCTGGGAGCGCCTGCTGGGGATTCCCCTGGAACTGCAGGTGCTGAGCAGTACCGCCCTGGACGGCAGCCAGCGCAGCCAGTTGCAGCGCGGCCAGGTACTGGTAGAGAAGACCGGCCCGCACGCGGCCAAGGTACTGCGCCAGGTCGGTGATCAGGATTTGCTGCTGGTCGGCGAAGTGCAGCAGATCAGCGAGCAACTGGCCCGCGCCACTATTTATCTGCTCGCCGATGAGCTGGTGCGCTACCCGGTGGCCGAGCAGCCCCAGCGCCTGGCCGCCCTCAAGCAGAGCAAGGGTTTTGGTTTCGACCTGCGCCTGCAGCGGGTCAACCAGACCGACATGGACGAAGACCAGCGCCGGCGTATAGATGAAGGCGACACGGTGATGGCGCTGGGCAAGGACGGCGACTCGATCCGCGTGTTCGCAGGCCTTGTCGGCACGCCCTGGGTGCTGGAAATCGGCCCGCTGTACCAGATGAACCCTTATCCGCCGCAGTTGCTGGTGCTGATTGCGGTGCTGGGCCTGTGTTTGATCGGCCTGATCGTCTACCTGCTGGTGCGCCAGCTGGAGCGGCGCCTGTCGGGGCTTGAAGCCGCCGCAACGCTGATTGCCCAGGGCAGCTTGGAAACTCGCGTGGCAGCCGATGATGCCGATTCGGTCGGGCGCCTGGCCGCGGCGTTCAATGGCATGGCCGAACACCTGCAACGCTCGCTGACCATCCAGCGCGAACTGGTGCGCGCGGTGTCCCACGAGCTACGCACGCCGGTCGCGCGGCTGCGTTTTGGCCTGGAGATGATCGCCAGTGCCAGCAACGACCAGGCCCGGGACAAGTACCTGACCGGCATGGACGGCGATATCCAGGACCTCGACAAGCTGGTCGATGAGATGCTCACTTACGCGCGCCTGGAGCAGGGCGCGCCGGCCCTGCATTTTCAGCGGGTTGACCTGGATGCCTTGCTCGACCAGGTGATCGCCGAGCTGGCGCCGCTGCGCAGCGAGGTGCGGGTGCTGCGCGGCCCCTGCCAGGGCGGCGAAAAGGGGCCGGACGGGCAGGGCCCGTGGGTCGAGGCCGAGCCGCGCTACCTGCACCGGGCGCTGCAGAACCTGGTCAGCAATGCCATGCGCCACGCTGAATCACAGGTCAGCCTCAGTTATCAGCTGGGCCTGCAACGCTGCCGGATCGACGTCGAGGACGACGGCCCCGGCGTGCCGGAAAGCGTCTGGGAGCGCATCTTCACCCCCTTTACCCGCCTCGACGACAGCCGCACCCGCGCCTCCGGCGGGCATGGCCTGGGGTTGTCGATTGTGCGTCGGATCATCTACTGGCATAACGGGCGGGCGTCTGTGGGGCGCAGCGAGCGCCTGGGCGGCGCCTGCTTCAGCCTCAACTGGCCACGCAGCCAGGATGGCGAATGAGCTCGCCGATTGCCCTGCAGGCCCTGCTCGACGATGCACGCTTCGATGCCTTGCTGCTGGCGTTGTATGGGCCCGAGTTGATGCCGGCGCAGCGGCCGGTGCTGGTCTCGCAGTGGTCCAAGTACTATTTCGCGCTGGTCTGGCGGACGTTGCGCGAGGGTGCAAGCCTGGCGGCTTTCAGCCAGACATCGGTGCTGCTGGATGAGCGCGGCTTGCCGCTTGCGCTGATCGCCGACGGCGCCCCCTGCCAGGACCTCCTGCCTGAGCATCTGCAACCGTTGATTGCGCGTCTGGCCGAGTTGGGAGCGCTAGCGACAGCGGTATTGTGGGGCAATGCCGGTGATTGTCTTGAGCAGTCGCTGCAAGAGGGTATCGACAGCGCAGGTTTGCAGGTACTGCTTGAAACACCCGGCAGCCCGTTATACGCCGCTGTAAGCCAGGATGCTGCCGGACGGCGTCGGCGCCGCACCTGCTGCCTGAGCTACAAGGTCGACTGGGTCGGGCATTGCGAGCATTGCCCGTTGCTGCCCTGAAACTCAGACGCTGACCAGGCTCAACAGCTGGTCATCCTGCAGGCAGAACTGCCCCTCAAGCTCCCGGCCGTGGTGCCAGTGCGTCGACAGGTCGGTGAGCAGGCGCAAACGCGCATGGCCGTCTGCGGACCACTCCAGCACCTCGGCGTGCTCGAAATAAAACCGCTGCTTGACGATCGGGTAGAGCGCCTTGAACAGGCTTTCCTTCAGCGAGAAGGTCAGGGTCACGCTCAGGCCTACCTGGCTGGGGTCCATGCGCTGCAGTTCGGCTTCGGTGAGAATCTCCCGGGCCAGGCGCTCGGCGCGCTCGTCGCTGAGCAGGCATTCCTGATCCAGGCCCAGGCCCTGGCAATCGCTGCTGCGCGCCACCACGGCGGCGGCCCAGCCTTTGCCGTGGGTGATCGAGCCGCAAATGCCAGCCGGCCAGATCGGCGCGCGGTCTTCATCGGTGCCCGGAACATAATCACGGCCATCGAGCCGCATCAAGGCGGCCCGGGCACACACCCGGCCGGCCAGGTACTCGGCCTGGCGCTTGGCCACCGAGCGTTGCAGGCTGGCGGTTTGCTCGATACCGGCGCGAACGAAATCGTCGCTGGCGAGCAGGGCGGGGTCGAACGGGCAACTGACCAGGATCGCGCCGGGGACCGGACGCGGCAGGGGCCAGTGGTGCAGGAGCGGCAGGCAGCAGGTGGGCAGTCGGTTCATGGCCGGTATTGTGCCGTGGCTGCTGCCGGCGTGCCAGTGCCTGCACCGGCCATCGCCGGCAAGGCCGGCTCCCACAGGGGGCGGTGAGTGCAGGGCCTTTGGGGGAGCTGGCTTTGCCAGCGATGAGGCCGGCAGAGTCTAAAGGGAACCTAAGGTTGTGGTTTGAAGATCTTCTTGAAGAACGCCTGCAGATCCGCCCACGAGCTTTCATCCGCGGCCTTGTTATAGCCAATATCCGGCCCGCCATGCTCGCCATGGCTCAGGCGGTCGGCATCGGGGTTGGTAAAGCCGTGCTTGGCTCCGGGAATGCTGACGAACTCGTAGGTCGCCCCGGCTGCGTCCATTTCTTCCTTGAATTTCTCCACCTGCTCCGCGGTCACCATGCTGTCGTTGGCGCCATGCTCCACGAGGATCTTGGCCTTGACGCTGCCCGGTGTTGCTGGGGTGTTGGTGACCAGCGCACCATGGAAGCTGGCCACTCCGGCCAGCGCTTCACCGCGGCGCGCGGCGTCGAGCACCACCTTGCCGCCGAAGCAGTAGCCGATGGCGGCGATTTGCTGGGTGTCGGTCTGCGGCTGGAGCTTCAGCAGTTCAACTCCGGCATCAAAGCGCTCGGCTGCCGCGTTCGGGTCTTTCAGCGCGGCGGCCATGAAGGCCTGGGCATCAGCCGGGTGCTCGGTGTTCTTGCCGTCGCCATACATGTCGATGGCCAGGGCGCTGTAGCCAAGCCCGGCAAGGTCGCGGGCACGGCGCTTGGCGTAGTCGTTGAGCCCCCACCATTCATGCACAACCACCACGCCCGGGCGCTTGCCCTCGGCGGCGTCGTCGTAGGCGTAATAGCCGACCAGGCGCTTGCCGTCGGCGTCCTGGTAGGGGATCTCACGGGTTTGCACCGCCGCCTGGGCCAGGCTGGCGGCACCGATCAGGGCCAGAGCGAGCAGACAACGCATGGTCGTACTCCTTGATTGCAGTCGGTTTTGCACACAGTGCAGCTGTTCAGCTGAGGTTCAGCCTGGGTTCAGCGGCGGTTCAGGACGGCTTGCTTACTCTAGCTTCCACACCAACACAGTGCATCACCTGGAGTACCACACGATGAAAAAGCTCAATACCCTGCTGCTCACCGTTGCTTTCCTTGGCGCCAGCGCCGCCGCCCAGGCCGCTGATACAACCTTCGCCGGCGTCACCTATGGTCAGACCAGCGACAAGATGAAAAAGTCCGGCCTGCTGACCCGCAACACCGATCACCTGAACACCGACGGCATCATCAGCAAGGACAGCACCTATGGCATCCGCGTCGGCCAGATGAACGACCAGGGCCGCTACTACCTGACCTACGACAACGTCTCCAACGACCACAGCGGCTTGAAAGTGCGCCAGGAAAACCTCCTGGGCAGCTACGACATGTTCTACCCACTGGGCAACACCACCAAGCTGTTCGGCGGCGCCAGCGCCGGCCTGACCAAGATGAGCATGGAGTCCTCCGGCTACAGCCGCGACACCGACACCGGCTACGCCATCGGCCTGCAGGCCGGCGTACTGCAGCAAGTCAGCGACAATGCCTCGGTTGAACTGGGCTACCGTTACCTGCGCAGCAACGCCAGCACCGAGCTGTCCGAGCATGACGGTCCGAAAGTCGGCAGCCTGCGCCTGAACAGCAGCGCCCAGACCTATCTGTCGGCCAACTACGCGTTCTAAGTCGCCTGGCGATGTCCGAACCGGCCTGCATGCGCACGGCCGGTTCGCTGTTATTCTGCATTCGTCTACAAAATTGACTGGCCAATGAAGGCCGGCACGGGTCTGGAGGAGCGTATGAAACTGCTGGTGGTCGAGGATGAGGCACTCTTGCGTCATCACTTGTACAGCCGCTTGACGGAAAGCGGGCATGTGGTCGAAGCGGTGGCCAATGCCGAGGAGGCCCTGTACCAGGCCGAGCAGTTCAACCATGACCTGGCGGTGATCGACCTGGGCCTGCCGGGCATGAGCGGGCTCGACCTGATCCGCCAGTTGCGTTCCCAGGGCAAGAGCTTCCCGATCCTGATCCTCACCGCCCGCGGCAACTGGCAGGACAAGGTCGAAGGCCTGGCTGCCGGCGCCGACGATTACGTGGTCAAGCCTTTCCAGTTCGAAGAACTCGAAGCCCGCCTTAATGCCTTGCTGCGCCGCTCCAGCGGCTTTACCCAGTCGACCATCGCCGCAGGCCCGCTGGTGCTTGACCTCAACCGCAAGCAGGCCACCCTCGACGAACAGCCCCTGGCGCTGACCGCCTATGAATACCGCATCCTCGAATACCTGATGCGTCATCACCAGCAGGTGGTGGCCAAGGACCGCCTGATGGAGCAACTGTACCCGGACGATGACGAGCGCGACCCGAATGTCATAGAGGTGCTGGTCGGCCGCCTGCGGCGCAAGCTTGAGGGCAGCAATGGCTTCAAGCCGATCGATACCGTGCGCGGCCTGGGTTATCTGTTTACCGAGCGTTGCCGATGATCCGTTCGTTACGTCTGCGCTTGATGCTGGCGGCCGCGGTGCTGGCGCTGCTGTTCATGCTCGGCTTGCTGCCGGCCTTGCAGAAGGCCTTCAGCCTGGCCTTGCAGGAGTCGATCGAGCAGCGCCTGGCCTCGGACGTCACCACCTTGATTTCCGCTGCGCGCATCGAGGACGGCAACCTGCAGATGCCGGTGCTGTTGCCCGACGAGAAATTCAATCTGCCTGACAGCCGCCTGCTTGGCTACATCTACGACCGCCAGGGCAACCTGGTGTGGCGTTCGCGCGCTACGGCGGACGAGAACATCAACTACACCCCGCGCTATGACGGACGCGGCAACGAGTTCGCGAGGATTCGACAGGACGATGGCGAGGAGTTCTTCGTCTATGACGTCGAGGTCAAGCTGCTCGGCGGCAAAACCGCCGCCTTCAGTATCGTGGCCCTGCAGCCGGTGCGTGAATACCAGCACACCCTCGACGGCCTGCGCGAAAAACTTTACCTGGGATTTGGTGCAGCATTGCTGGCGTTGCTGGTGCTGCTCTGGGCCGGCCTGACCTGGGGTCTGCGCTCGTTGCGGCAGATGAGCCGCGAGCTGGATGACGTCGAATCCGGCGCTCGCGAGGGCTTGAGTGGTGAGCACCCGCGGGAACTGCTGCGCCTGACCGATTCGCTCAACCGTCTGCTGCGCAGCGAGCGCGAACAGCGCCGGCGCTATCGGGATTCCCTCGGTGACCTGGCCCACAGCCTGAAAACCCCGTTGACCGTGCTCCAGGGTGTCAGTGAAAGCATGGCCCAGCGCCGCGAAGACCGAGAACAGGCGCGGGTGCTGCAAAGCCAGATCGAACGCATGAGCCAGCAGATCGACTACCAGCTGCAGCGCGCCAGCCTGCGCAAGAGCGGCCTGGTGCGCCACCAGGTGCAGTTGCGGCCCTTGCTCGACAGCCTGTGCAGCACCCTGGCCAAGGTCTACCGCGACAAGCACGTGCATATCAGCGTCGATGTGCCGGAGCACGCCTTGGTGCCGATGGAGCAGGGCGCCTTGCTCGAACTGCTCGGCAACCTGCTGGAGAACGCCTATCGCCTGTGCCTGAACCAGGTGCGCATCAGCCTGCAAGCCAATGAGGCACAGGTGGTGCTGTGTATCGAGGACGACGGCCCGGGCGTGCCACCCGACCAGCGTGAGCGCATCCTCCAGCGTGGCGAACGCCTCGACCGGCAGAACCCGGGGCAGGGCATTGGCCTGGCGGTGGTCAAGGACATCATTGAAAGCTACGACGCAACGCTGACCCTCGACGACTCGCCCCTGGGCGGTGCGGCCTTTCGCATCCGCTTTGAACTGGAGCGAAATACCTAGGCGGATTACCGCCATCATTGCCTCAAACTTTTGCGTGGCGTGCGGAAATCCGCCAACACCATCCCCTCGGCTTGCAACCTCTTTGTGCATCGCAGCCCCGTAGAACCGGGGCCTGCACCGTTAAAGCGCATTTTGGCATCGGGCTTGCTATGGACTTATCAGAGTTCTGCCAGGCAGCTCGACACAACAAATCCCTCCAGTGCAGGAGGGTTCGCGCTTTAGGTACCCCGCATCCTGGGAAGGATGAGCCGGTACCCTTGAGGAATTAGCCATGACGACGCGTCAGCCACTGTACAAATCGCTGTATATCCAGGTGTTAGTAGCGATCACCATCGGTATCCTGCTGGGCCATTACTACCCTGAAACCGGCGTGGCCCTGAAGCCGCTGGGCGACGGGTTCGTCAAACTGATCAAAATGGTCATCGCCCCGATCATCTTCTGCACCGTGGTCAGCGGCATCGCCGGCATGCAGAACATGAAATCGGTCGGCAAGACCGGTGGCTACGCGCTGCTCTACTTCGAAATCGTCTCGACCATCGCCCTGATCATCGGCCTGGTGGTGGTCAACGTGGTCAAGCCTGGCGCCGGCATGCACATCGATGTCAGCACCCTCAACGCCAGCAGCGTGGCCGCTTACGCCGCCGCCGGCGCGCAGCAGACCACCGTCGGCTTCCTGCTCAACATCATCCCTAATACCGTGGTCGGCGCCTTCGCCAACGGCGACATCCTGCAAGTGCTGATGTTCTCGGTGATCTTCGGTTTTGCCCTGCATCGCCTGGGTGCCTACGGCAAGCCGCTGCTTGACCTGATCGACCGCTTTGCCCATGTCATGTTCAACATCATCAACATGATCATGAAGCTGGCGCCGGTCGGTGCATTCGGTGCCATGGCCTTCACCATCGGCCAGTACGGCGTCGGTTCGCTGGTGCAACTGGGCCAGCTGATGATCTGCTTCTACGTCACCTGCGTGCTGTTCATCCTGGTGGTGCTCGGCGGTATCGCCCGCGCCCACGGTTTCAGCATCCTCAAGCTGATCCGCTACATCCGCGAAGAGCTGATGATCGTCCTGGGTACCTCCTCTTCGGAGTCGGCGTTGCCACGCATGCTGACCAAGATGGAGCGTCTGGGCGCGAAAAAATCCGTGGTTGGCCTGGTCATCCCGACCGGCTACTCGTTCAACCTCGACGGTACCTCGATCTACCTGACCATGGCCGCCGTGTTCATCGCCCAGGCGACTGACACCACCATGGACATCACCCACCAGATCACCCTGCTGCTGGTGCTGCTGGTTGCTTCCAAAGGTGCTGCCGGCGTTACCGGTAGTGGCTTCATCGTCCTCGCCGCAACCCTGTCGGCCGTCGGCCACCTGCCGGTTGCCGGCCTGGCGCTGATCCTTGGTATCGACCGCTTCATGTCCGAAGCCCGCGCCCTGACCAACCTGATCGGCAACGCCGTGGCCACTGTAGTCGTGGCCAAGTGGGTCAAGGAGCTGGATGAAGACAAGCTGCACGCCGAACTGGCTTCCGGTGGCTCGCCGCTGACCGACACCCGCCCAATGGATGACCTCGGTGTGGCTGAAGGTCCTGCGCGCTAACAGGCAGGCGCTGTAACGCAAAAAGCCCATCTTCGGATGGGCTTTTTTGTGGCTGCTGTCCCGCGATGGGTTTATTCCACCCGGGTCTCGCCGCTATACACCAGGGTATTGCGACAGCGCCGGCACAGGTACCGCCGCCCCTGGCGCACCAAGCTGTGGCGTTGCGCCGAGAACGGGAAGTCGCTGCCGGCGCACGGGCAGCGGTAGATGTAGCGGGTCACCGTGCGGCGTTTGACCGCGTAGTTGTGGCAGCGGTGCGGCGGCAGTTCGTACACGCCGCGCATGATCAGTTGCCATTCCTCGCCATGGGGCTGGATGCGGTCGCCAAACAGCTGGTGGGCCACCAGGTGGGCGACCTCATGAGGCACCGTCTGCTTGAGGAAGTCTTCGCTGTTCTCGCGGTACAGCTGCAGGTTGAAGCGCAGCAGGTTCTCGTGCAGGTGCGCGACGCCGGCCTTCTGGCCACGCAGCTTGAAGCTGACTTCGGGGCGCGGGAAGGGGCGTTTGAAAAAGGTTTCGGCTTGCTGGTAACAGGTTTCGACGCGGGATTTGAGCAGTTCGGGCATATCGGGGAACACTCCTGGCCGACAATTATGCCGCAACCGCGGCGACGCTGCCGAGCCACCTGTCAGCGCACAGTATCAGGCCGCCTTGCGGCGGCCTGAGGGTGTTGCGCCTATGTTGCTGTTTCTAATGGTTCGCTCTAGCTGGTGTAGACGGGCCCCACGCCCAGTCCCCAGACAATCACGGTAAAGGCCATGATGGCGACCAGCACCACCAGGCCCACCGCCAGCACCGAGCTTGAGAACAGAAAGCCCTCATCGGATGGAATGTTCATGAAAGTCGGCAGGCCGACATACAGCAGGTAGACCGTGTAGCACACCGCTGCGGTGCCGACGATCATGCCCAGCCACAGGTGCGGGTACAGCGCCGCCAGGCCGCCGACGAACAGCGGCGTCGCGGTGTAGGTGGCAAAGGCAATGCAACGCGCAAGGCTTGGGTTGGCGTCATAGGTGCGGGCCATCCAGTGGATGAATGCGCCCATCACCGCCACGCCGCCGAGCATGGCCAGGTAGGACATGATGGTCATCCACAGCGCGCTTTCCTGGGTCAGCATGACCGGCGCGCGATCACCGATGACCCAGCCGACCTGGGTGGTGCCGATGAACGCCGAAATCGCCGGGATCGCGGCGAGGATCAACGTGTGGGTCAGGTACATGTGGCTGATGCTTTCTTCTTCACCGCGTATTTCTTTCCATTCCTGATCGGGATGGGTAAACAGCCCAACAACGTGATGGATCATGCCGGTCACTCCTTTCGTTGTTGCCATCGCCCCCCACTGGAGCGCTTGCGGCCCCAAGTCTGGGCCAGAGGTTGGAGGTCACCTTTGTGTGGCCTTATGTCGCAGTATAGGAAGGCGTTCGCTGCATAAAGCCGGCTTTTTAGAGCAAATCGCGCTGTCAGGCCTCTGCTTAATCACGATGCAGTCTTTATCGGATTGGCCTACGCCCACTGGCGGTTTAAGGGTAAAATGCTCGGCTTTTGTCACACCTCGCGGATTCCAAGCGCTATGGGCACCCTTTCGGTCAACCAGAACAAACTGCAAAAACGCCTGCGTCGTCTCGCCGGCGAAGCCATCACCGACTTCAACATGATCGAAGACGGTGACAAGGTCATGGTCTGCCTGTCCGGCGGCAAAGACAGCTACACCATGCTCGATGTTCTGCTGCACCTGCAGAAAGTGGCGCCGATCAAGTTCGACATCGTCGCGGTGAACATGGACCAGAAGCAGCCGGGCTTCCCCGAGCATGTGCTGCCGGCCTACCTCGAGGCCCTCGGCGTCGAGTACCACATCGTCGAGAAGGACACCTACTCGGTGGTCAAGGAACTGATCCCGGAAGGCAAGACCACCTGCTCGCTGTGCTCGCGCCTGCGTCGTGGCACCCTGTACACCTTCGCCGACGAAATCGGCGCAACCAAGATGGCCCTGGGGCATCACCGCGACGACATCGTCGAGACCTTCTTCCTCAACATGTTCTTCAACGGCACCCTCAAGGCCATGCCGCCCAAGCTGCGTGCCGATGACGGGCGCAACGTGGTGATCCGCCCGCTGGCCTACTGCAGCGAGAAGGACATCCAGGCCTACTCGGACATGAAGGAATTCCCGATCATCCCGTGCAACCTCTGTGGCTCGCAGGAAAACCTGCAACGCCAGGTGGTCAAGGACATGCTGGTGGAGTGGGAGCGCAAGACCCCGGGGCGTACCGAGAACATCTTCCGTGGCCTGCAGAACGTGGTGCCGTCGCAACTGGCTGACCGCAACCTGTTCGACTTCACCAGCCTGAAGATCGACGAGACCGCCACCCCGCGCTTTGTCGACGTGCTGAACATCTGACGGCCATGCGTGATTACCAATGGCTGCATGAGTACTGCCTGAACCGCTTCGGCTCGGCCGCCGCCCTCGAAGCGCACCTGCCCCAGGCGAACAGCCCCGAGCAGCTGCGCGCGATCGGCGCCGACCGGTACCTGTCGACCCTGGCCCTGCGGGTGTTTCGCGCCGGTTTGAAGCACAGCCTGGTGGACGCCAAGTGGCCGGCTTTCGAGCAGGTGTTCTTTGGCTTCGACCCGCAAAAGGTTGTGCTGATGGGCGCCGAGCACCTGGAGCGGTTGATGCAGGACACGCGGATCATCCGCCACCTGGGCAAGCTCAAGAGCGTGCCGCGCAATGCGCAGATGATCCTCGACATCGAGAAGCAACACGGCAGTTTCGGCGCGTTTATCGCCGACTGGCCGGTGACCGATATCGTCGGCCTGTGGAAGTACCTGGCCAAGCATGGCAACCAGTTGGGCGGGCTGTCGGCGCCGCGTTTCTTGCGCATGTGCGGCAAGGACACGTTCATCCCCACCAATGACATGGCTGCGGCGCTGATCGCCCAGGACATCATTGACAAGCCGCCGACCAGCCAGCGCGACCTGGCCCTGGTGCAGGAGGCCTTCAACCAGTGGCATGCCGAAAGCGGGCGGCCACTGTGTCAGCTGTCGGTGATGCTGGCGCATACCGTCAATCACTGAGATCGGTGGTGCCATCATCGCTGGCAAGCCAGCCCCCACAAAACCCTGTGGGGCGGTGCGGCGACCCGACTTGCCCCGCGATGAACTCACCGCCTAGTTCGAACCTTCCCCCGCCAACCGCCGTTCATACTGAAAGCGCCAGCGCACGTACAGCAAGGCACTGACGAACAGCGCCAGGCTGATCGCCACTTCCAGCCAGCCGAACAGCGCCCTGGCCGGGTCGAACGCGGCCAGCACGCCCTTGATGAAGTACAGGTTGACCACGAAGCAGGTCCAGGCATGAGCGCGGGCGTTACCCAGCAGCATGCCCGGCAGCAGCAGGGCCAGCGGCACCAGCTCGATCGCCAGGATCACCCCGACCCGCGCACCGTGCAGGTCGGCGAACAGCAGGTTGTTCAGGGTCAGCAGGGCGATCAGGCCGAAAAAGCTCGCCAGGCTCAGCGCCCGGGTCAGGCGCAGGCGCGGCGCCAGCCATTCGAGCGACGGCAGTACCTTGGGCTTTTTAGCCACGGCCGTTCTCCAGCAGTTTGGCGGTGGTCGCCAGACGCTGGCCCAGGGCGCGGCACAGGGCGATTTCGTCGGCATCGAGGTCGCGCTTGCCGTCGGCGCCGGCATGGTGGCTGGCGCCGTAAGGGGTGCCGCCGCCACGGGTTTCCAGCAGCGCCGACTCGCTGTAGGGCAGACCCATGATCAGCATGCCGTGGTGCATCAGTGGCAGCAGCATCGACAGCAAGGTCGATTCCTGGCCGCCGTGCAGGCTGGCGGTGGAGGTAAACGCCGCCGCCGGTTTGCCGACCAGGCCGCCGCTCAGCCACAGGCTGCTGGTGCCGTCGATGAAGTACTTGAGCGGCGCGGCCATGTTGCCAAAGCGCGTCGGGCTGCCCAGGGCCAGGCCCGAGCAATGGCGCAGGTCGTCAAGGGTGGCATACAGGGCGCCGGTTTCCGGGATGTCCGGAGCGACGGCTTCGCACTCGGTGGAAATCGCCGGTACCGTGCGGATGCGTGCCTCAAGACCGGCCATCTCGACGCCGCGGGCAATTTGCCGGGCCATCTCGCTGGTCGAGCCGTGGCGGCTGTAGAACAGGATCAGGATATACGGCGCGCTCACGGCAGGATCTCCAGCACTTTCTCCGGTGGCCGGCCGATCACGGCTTTGTCACCGGCGATCAGGATTGGCCGCTCGATCAGCTTCGGGTGCCGGACCATGGCTTCGATCAACTGCGCCTCGCTGAGACTGGCGTCGGCCAGATTGAGCGCTTTGTATTCGTCTTCGCCGCTGCGCAGCAGCTGGCGGGCACTGACGTCCAGCTTGCCGAGCAGGGCCTTGAGCTCTTCGGCAGTCGGCGGGGTTTCCAGGTAGCGCACCACGGTCGGGGCCAGGCCGCGGGCTTCGAGCAGCTCCAGGGCACCACGGGATTTGGAGCAGCGCGGATTGTGATAGAGGGTCAGGTCAGTCATGTTCGGGTCGCATCCAGCAGGGTGTGGCGGCTATTCTAACCGCAGCGACTTCGCATTTTGCTTGAATCTTCGAGAAGGATTGACCCATGACAAGGCGTTTGGCAGCAGCACTGGCCATCACCGCGAGCCTGTTGCTCGGCGGTTGCGGTGCAGATTACGGCCTGGACCAGCACGGCCAGGCGGTGAAAGCCGAGCAGATTGAAGGGCACTGGCTGGTGCTCAACTACTGGGCGGAATGGTGCGGCCCGTGCCGTATCGAAATTCCCGAACTCAACGCAGCTGCCAAGCAATGGCAGGGGCAGGGCGTGCAGGTGCTGGGGGTGAATTTCGACGGCCTGCAGGGTGAAGACCTGAAAAAGGCCAGCGAAGCCCTGGGTATCGGCTTCACCGTACTGGCCAGCGACCCGGCCGAGCGTTACCAATTGCCGCGCAGCGAAGCCTTGCCGGTGACCTACATCATCGATGACAAGGGCAAGGTGCGTGAGCAGTTGCTGGGCGAGCAGACCCTTGAGGGTTTGAACCAGAAGATCAAGGCGCTGAAAGGCGCATGACAGCAGCTTCAAGCTACAAGCGACAAGCTGCAAGATAGAGCCAGACCGCGCACAGTCTGCTCTTACTTGCGGCTTGAAGCTTGAAGCTTGCCGCTTAAGTCAACCCTCCTCAGGCCAGAAACGCAGCGGCTTGCCCTCGGCTGGCCAGAAGCGCACCTGCTCGATCGGCGAGATATCCCAGCGTTGTACGGTTTCCAGCGCTTGCAGGAAGCGCTTTTCCTGCTCCATCAAAGCCGGTGCGCACAGTTTGCGGGTACTGCCGACCTTGCCGAAGCTCAGCTTGTTGCCGTCCAGCTGGTACGGCGCGAACCAGTGGTTGCAGCCACCATTGCCGTAGGCGCGGCCGTCGGCGGCCAGGGTCAGGGTCAGGTGGCTGTAGTCCATCAGCGGACGTTCGCCAATCCATTCCAGCAGGTAGCTGCGTTCCTGTTCCAGCTTCATCGGCTCGGCGGCGCAACCCAGCAGGGCGGTGCCGATCAGGGCTGAGAGCAACAGCGTTTTCACTGGGGCGTCTCCTTGCATTTCGGGCACAGGTGTTTGTCGCCGCGGCTGATCCAGCCAAGCTCGGCGATGCGTGAGCTGGCGGCCGGTTGCTGGGCTTTTTTACCCAGTTTGGCGTCGACCGCGAATTCGAAGCTCAGGTTGGCCTGGCAGCTGTCGCAGTTGACCTCCCAGGTGTGGATCGCCAGTTCGCCGAACACCGGGCCGCTGGCTACCGCGACCCATTGGCCGGTCGGGTTGATCAAATGGCGTACGGATTCAACGGTCAGGCGCATGGACAAGTCCTTGCTGCCCTTGAGGGTCACCAGCAGAACGTCGTTCTTCTGGATCGAGCCGCCGTTGCCGGTCACTTGATAGCGGCCTGGCACCAGGGCGCGGCACTCGATCAGGGTGTGTTGCGGGTTAAACAGGGTGTAGCGGAAATCGTGTTCGACCATGGGTCCTCCAAATCTGCCGCGTATCCTAGCATCAACCCTCGACCAAGTTCTGCGGATTGCCTGCCGCCCAGCGGCTTATGTTGTCCAGGGTGGTGGCGGCAATGGCGGCCAGCGCTTCGCGGGTGAGGAAGGCCTGGTGGGCGGTGACGATCACATTGGGGAAGGTCAGCAGCCGCGCCAGCACGTCGTCCTGCAACGGCAGGTCGGAGCGGTCTTCGAAGAACAGCTGGGCTTCCTCTTCATAGACATCCAGCCCCAGGTAGCCGAGCTGGCCGCTTTTCAGCGCCTCGATCAGCGCCGGGGTGTCGACCAGGGCGCCGCGGCCGGTATTGATCAGCATGGCCCCAGGTTGCAGGTCGGCCAGGCTCTTGGCGTTGATCAAGTGACGGGTGTCGTCGGTCAGCGGGCAGTGCAGGCTGATGACCTGGGCCTGGCGCAGCAGCTCCGGCAGGCTCAGGTAACGTGCGCCGAGCGCCAGCAGTTCGGGGTTGGGGTAGGGGTCGTAGGCCAGCAACTGGCAACCGAAGCCGGCCATGATCCGCGCGAAGGCTGCGCCAATTTGCCCGGTGCCGATCACGCCGACGGTCTTGCCGTGCAGGTCGAAACCGGTCAGGCCGTGCAGGGTGAAGTCGCCTTCGCGGGTGCGGTTGTACGCCCGGTGCAGGCGCCGGTTGAGCGCCAGAATCAGCGCCACCGCATGCTCGGCCACGGCGTGGGGCGAATAGGCTGGTACTCGCACTACGGCCAGGCCCAGGCGTTTGGCGGCAGCCAGGTCGACGTGGTTGTAACCGGCCGAGCGCAGGGCGATCAAGCGCGTACCGGCGGCGGCCAGGCGCTCCAGCACGCCAGCGCCGAGGTCGTCGTTGATGAAGGCGCAAACCACTTCGTGGCCGGCCGCCAGCGGCGCGGTGTCTTCGGTCAGGCGCGCCGGTTGAAAGTGCAGCTCAATCTTTGGCGCCGGTGACGCGCTGGTGAAACTGTCCTGGTCGTAGGTCTGGCTGCTGAAAAACAATACGCGCATGGGATGTTCCTGAAGGCTTTGCCGGAAAGTTTAACCAAGGGGCAAGGATTAGGCCTTGCCCCAGGTCAGCCAGGGGTCAGGCGCTCATGCGCGCCTGGGCGGTAAGCCGGGTGATGGCCCGGTCCAGTTCATCCAGGGCTTGCGGCGCCTGCGGGTCATCCTGCTTGAGCAAGGTTTCACTGCGTTGGCAGGCGGCGCGCAGTTGCGGTACGCCACAGTAACGCGAGGCGCCGTTGAGCCGGTGCACGCGCTCGATCATGCCATTGCGGTCGGCTGCCTCGCGGGCGGCGCGAATCGCTTCGCGGTCAGAGTCCAGCGACGCCAGCAGCATTGCCAGCATGTCGGCGGCCAGGTCCGGCTTGCCAGCAGCCAGGCGCAGGCCTTCCTCGGGGTCGAGCACCTTCAGTTCGCTGCTGTCGGGTGTGCGCTCCAGCGGGCGTTCCGGGCGTGGCGCGCCAAGGGCCATGCCGGTCCACTTGAGCACCACCTGGGCCAGCTGGCGCTCGCTGATCGGCTTGGTCAGGTAGTCATCCATGCCGCTGTGCAGCAGGGCGCGTTTCTCGTTGGCCATGGCGTGGGCGGTCAGGGCCACGATCGGCAGCGCCGGGCCGCTCTGGCTGCTTTCCCACTGGCGGATCTGCTCGGTGCATTCGCGCCCGTCCATGCCGGGCATCTGCACGTCCATCAGCACCAGGTCGAAACGCTCGTCCTGCACCGCCTGAACCGCTGCATAGCCGCTGTCGACCGCCAGCACTTCGGCGCCGAGGTCTTCGAGCAGGGTTTGCACCAGCAGCAAGTTGGCCGGGTTATCGTCGACGCACAGCACTTTGGGCAACGGCTGGTCGGACACCGGCTTGCTCTCGCTGCCCGGGCGCCGTGGCTGGACCATCTCGACCAGGGCCCGGCGCAATTTGCGCGTGCAGGCAGGCTTGGCCTGCAACTGGCCGTGGGCGTTGGGCAGGTACGGATGATAGAGCGCCTGTTCGGTGGTCGGGCACAGCACCAGGGCCTGGCAGGCGAGGTTTTCCAGCTGCTGGATGTACTGGCCGAGGCGCTCCGGCGAGAGGCTGTCGAGGTTGACCCCAAGCACCGCAAGCTCAAAGGGTTGCCCGGCCAGGGTCGCGGCTTCGACCGCGTGCAGCAGTTGTTCGACGGTGGTGTACAGGCTGACGCTCAGGCCACAGTCTTCCAGTTGATGTTCCAGGGCCTGGCGCGCCAGTTCGTGGCTGTCGACAATCGCTACGCGGCGGCCCACCAGCGGTTGCATCGGCAGGTCTTCGGCATCGTCGCGGGCCTTGGGCAGGCTCAGGCTGATCCAGAACTGCGAGCCCTCGCCGGGCGTACTGTCGACGCCGATCTCGCCGCCCATCTGTTCAATCAGGCGCTTGGAAATCACCAGGCCCAGGCCAGTGCCACCGGGCTGGCGCGACAGCGAGTTGTCGGCCTGGCTGAAGGCCTGGAACAGCGCCCGCACATCCTGGCTGGACAAGCCGATACCGGTGTCCTGAACGCTGATGCGCAATTGCACGCTGTCTTCACGCTCATCCTCGAGCATGGCCCGGGCAACGATGGTGCCTTCGCGGGTGAACTTGATGGCGTTGCTGACCAGGTTGGTGAGGATCTGCTTGAGCCGCAGCGGGTCACCGACCAGCGACAGCGGCGTATCGCGGTACACCAGGCTGACCAGCTCCAGCTGTTTGGCGTGGGCCGCCGGGGCGAGGATGGTCAGGGTGTCCTGGATCAAATCGCGCAGGTTGAACGGAATACTGTCGAGCACCAGCTTGCCGGCCTCGATCTTGGAGAAGTCGAGGATCTCGTTGATGATGCCCAGAAGGCTGCCTGCGGACTTTTCAATGGTACCCAGGTAGTCGAGCTGGCGCGGGGTCAGTTCGCTTTTTTGCAGCAAATGGGTGAAACCGAGGATGCCGTTCAGCGGTGTGCGGATCTCATGGCTCATGTTGGCGAGGAACTCGGATTTGATCCGGCTGGCCTCCAGGGCCTCCTTGCGCGCCATGTCCAGTTCGATGTTCTGGATCTCGATGGTTTCCAGGTTCTGGCGTACGTCTTCGGTGGCCTGGTCGATGCTGTGCTGCAGTTCTTCATGGGCGTTGTGCAGGGTCTCGGCCATGCGGTTGATACCCGCAGCCAGCTCATCCAGCTCGTAGCTGCCCATGGCCGGCAGGCGTTCTTCGAGGTTGCCGTCTTTCAACTGGGTGACCGCGTATTTGATCTGGCCAATCGGGCCGTTGATCGTGCGGCTCATGCGCAAGGCCAGCAGGGCAGTGGCGGCCAGGCCCAGGAGGATCAGCAGCAGGCTGGTGAACAGGCTGCGGTAGCCACGCAGCAGGGTGCCGTCGTGGGACAGCTCGATTTCAACCCAGCCGAGCAGGCGGTCGGCTTCCCCGGGGATCAGCTCGCCGGCAAGGTCGCGGTGACGGCCGAACACTGGCAGCAGGTAACGGGTGGCGTCATTGCCGGTGCGCTGCAGCAACTGCGTACCACCACCGGTGGGCGCCTGGTTGAGCATGCTCGGACCGGCGTGGGCCAGGGCGTTGCGATCGGGGCCGAGAAAAGCCACGGCACGAACATCGGACTGCTCCAGGGCCTGGGCGGCGATGCGCTCCAGCTGCGCCGGGTCGTGGCGCGCCAGGGCCGGCGCCACCAGCGGGGCCAGCTGCTCGGCAATCATCTTGCCGCGTTGCAGCAGTTGGGTCTGCAGCTCGCTCTGCTGCAGCCACGTGAAGTAGCCGCCCAATACCAGCGCCATCAGGCCGGCTGGCAACAAGGCGAGCAACAGCACGCGGCTTCTGATCCCCAATCTATTCAGCACGCCACTCTCCTGTGCCCGGTAAGCGCTGTAAGCCTCCGCCAGCTCCTGCTGACGGACCAAGTCGGAAAAGTACCGCGCCTACTCGCGTAATGCACTCATTTGTATCTGCTTTTGTCGATTGCCAACTGTATAAGGGGCTTTGGTCGAGCCCCGGTTGCCTGTGCGCAGCGAATGCCGAATAATCGCGTGATTGAGAATTGCTAGCATCGGCCAATGACTCCTGTATCTATTCGCACCTCCAACATCCTTGCCATCGAGGACGATCCAGTCCTGGGTGCGTACCTGCGTGAAGAGCTGCAACGCGGTGGCTTCAAGGTCACCTGGTGCCAGAATGGCAACGATGGCCTGCAGGTCGCGCAAAAGAGCTGCTTTGACGTGGTGCTGATGGATATCCTGCTGCCCGGCCTCAATGGCCTGGATGTGCTGGCGCAACTGCGCCAGAGCAGCTCGACGCCAGTGATCCTGATGTCGGCGCTGGGCGCCGAGGCCGACCGCATCACCGGCTTCCAGCGCGGTGCCGATGACTACTTGCCCAAGCCCTTCAGCATGGTCGAGTTGCAAGTGCGTATCGAAGCTATCCTGCGCCGGGTGGCGCTGGAGCGTCGACATCAGCAACCCGCGCAGGTGCAGGCCGGGGAGTTGCGTTTTGATGACGAAACCTGCGATGTCAGCTATGGCGAGCAATGGGCGGGTCTGACCCTCAGCGAGTACCGTTTGCTCGATACCCTGCAACGCAGCGATGAAGAAGTGTTGAGCAAGGCCTTCCTTTATCAGCAGGTGTTGCAGCGCGGTTATGCCCGTCACGATCGCAGCCTGGACATGCATGTCAGCCAGATCCGCCGCAAGCTCAAGGCCATCGGCTATTTTGAGCGCGAGGTGCGCACGGTGTGGGGCAAGGGCTATGTGCTCAGTGCCGTCGAGGTCCACTGAAGTGCCCAATCGTCACTCCGTGTTCTGGAAACTGGCCATCCTTCTGGTGGGTTTCTGCCTGTTGATGATCGGCCTGAGCTGGACCTGGGGCCGGCATATGGACACCCAGAACGCGTTCCTTTCCGAGCAGGCCAAAAGCACCTTGCAAGGTTATGCCAGCGAAGCCGAGCAGGCCTGGCTGCAAGGCGGGCAGGCCGGTATCGACGCCTGGCTGGCGCTACTGCGTGAAAAGGAATCCGGCTGGGTCGGGGTGATCGGCCCTGACCTGCAGTCGTTGAGCAGCGCGCCGCTCAACGAGGTTGAAAGCCGGCGCCTGACATTTTTGCGTGGCATCGACTGGCCGGTGAGCCCGCGCTCGATCGGCATGCCGTGGATGCGCCTGCCGTTCCCGCAGCAGCCGCACCTGGGCACCCTGGTCATGGAGCTGCCGCAACGCCTGGCGCCCGGGCAATACCGGGTGCTGTGGCGGGTGGTGACCAATGGCATCATCCCCGGCCTGTTTACCTTGCTGCTGTGCGTCGGCCTCTACCGCATGCTGATTGTGCCGCTGATCCAGTTGCGCGAGCAGGCCAACGCCTGGCGCGCCGACCAGCTCTCGGCGCGGGTCGCCAGCAGCACCACCAGCCGCCAGGACGAGCTGGGCGAATTGGGGCGCGCCTTCGACGACATGGCCGAGCGCCTGCAGGGCACGGTGGCGCTGCAACAGCAGCTGTTGCGCGACCTTTCCCACGAACTGCGCACGCCCTTGAGCCGCTTGCGCGTAGCTTGCGACAGCGAGGCGGATGCCGAACAGCTGCGCGTACGCCTGGGCCGCGAAATCGACTGCATGCAGCATCTGGTCGAAGATGCCCTGCAACTGGCCTGGCTCGACACCGAGCGGGCGCCGTTGAGCAAGGAGCCGATCCAGGTCCAGGCGCTGTGGGAGATGCTCGCCGAAGACGCCTGCTACGAAAGTGCCTGGCCGGCTGCGCAACTGCACTGCGCCCTGGATGCCTCGTGCTGGGTGCAGGGCAACCTCAACAGCCTGGCCCAGGCCCTGGAGAACATCCTGCGCAATGCAATCCGGCATTCGTCAGCCGGTGGTGTGATTCGCCTGGATGGTCGGCGCCAGGGCGATGACTGGTTGATCTGGCTGGAAGACCAGGGCGGGGGCGTGGCGGAACGTGAGCTGGAGCGCATTTTCGCGCCCTTTACCCGGCTGGACGGATCGCGGCCCGGTGATGGCGGCTTCGGGCTGGGCCTGAGCATTGCCCGTAACGCCATCGTCCGTCAGGGCGGGCGCTTGTGGGCGCAGAATACCGGGCAGGGCTTGCGCCTGAACATGCAACTGCCAGCAGTGTGATCGCGGGTCCGCTTCGTGGCCCATCGCCGGCAAGGCCGGCTCCCACAGGGTTCAGGTGCACGCGAATCCACTGTGGAAGATCTATTGCTTATAGCTCGCAGCTATAACCCCAACACATTGCGTGATATGGGCAAATCCCGTTTGCCGGTATGATAGGCGCCCCCGCAGTCTGGATTGCGAATACGCCATGACCTTGCAGTACCCAACCATCGCCGATTGCGTCGGCAACACGCCTCTGGTCCGCTTGCAGCGCATTGCCGGCGAAACCAGCAATACCCTCCTGCTCAAGCTCGAAGGCAACAACCCGGCAGGCTCGGTCAAGGACCGGCCGGCGCTGTCGATGATCACCCGGGCCGAACTGCGTGGGCAGATCAAGCCGGGCGATACCCTGATCGAAGCGACCTCGGGCAACACCGGCATCGCTCTGGCCATGGCGGCGGCGATCAAGGGTTACAAGATGATCCTGATCATGCCCGACAATTCCAGCGCCGAGCGCAAGGCGGCGATGACCGCCTACGGCGCCGAGCTGATCCTGGTCAGCAAGGAAGAAGGCATGGAAGGCGCCCGCGACCTGGCCGACCGCCTGCAGGCCGAAGGCCGTGGGCTGGTGCTCGACCAGTTCGGCAATGGCGACAACCCTGAAGCCCACTACGTGAGCACTGGCCCGGAAATCTGGCGTCAGACCCAGGGCACCATTACCCACTTCGTCAGCTCCATGGGCACCACCGGCACCATCATGGGCTGCTCGCGCTACCTCAAGGAGCAGAACCCGGCGGTGCAGATCGTCGGCCTGCAGCCGATGGAAGGCTCGGCCATCCCCGGCATTCGCCGCTGGCCGCAGGAATACCTGCCGAAGATCTACCAGTCCGAGCGCGTTGATCGCGTGGTCGACATGGCCCAGAGCGAAGCCGAAGAAACCACCCGCCGCCTGGCCCGTGAAGAGGGCATTTTCTGTGGCGTGTCCTCCGGTGGTGCAGTGGCAGCCATGCTGCGCCTGTCCCGCGAGCTGGAAAACGCCGTGATGGTGGCGATCATTTGCGACCGTGGCGACCGTTACCTGTCGACCGGCATTTTCGATTCAGTGAACTGATGTCCAAGAACAAACGCAACAGCGGCCTGCGCTTTCAGCCGGCCGGTGGCACCCGTGCGCCACAGATCCCCACCGGCAAAAAGCAGCGCCTGAGCATCGAGCGCCTGGCCGGTGACGGCCGTGGCATCGCCTTTCTCGACGGTCGCACCTGGTTCGTCAGTGGCGCCCTGGCCGAGGAAGACGTCGAAGCGCGGGTGCTCAACACCCACGGCAAGGTGGTCGAGGCCCGCCTTGAGCGGGTGTTCACTGCCAGCCCGGCGCGCCGCGAAGCCCCGTGCAAGCATTTCGACCGCTGTGGCGGCTGCAACCTGCAGCACCTGCCCCATGCCGATCAACTGGCGCTCAAGCAACGCCTGTTGGCCGAGCAGTTGCAGCGCGTCGCTGGCGTGCAGCCTGAGCATTGGGCTGCACCGCTGACCGGGCCGGAATTCGGCTACCGGCGCCGGGCACGGGTTGCCGTGCGTTGGGATAACAAGGCGAAACATCTGGACGTCGGTTTTCGCGCCGAAGCCAGCCAGGACATTGTCGCCATCGACGACTGCCCGGTGCTGGTACAACCCTTGCAATCGATCATGCGCCACCTGCCAACGCTGTTGCGCAGCCTGAGCAAGCCGCAACTGGTAGGGCACGTCGAATTGTTCAGCGGTACCGCACTGGCGCTGCTGTTGCGCCATACCGGGCCATTGGGCGAGGGCGACCTGGCGCGCCTGCAGGCGTTCTGCGCCGAAGCCGGTGTACAGCTGTGGCTGCAAGGCGAGGGTGAACCTTTGCCGCTGGACGCCGGTCAGAGCCTCGGTTTCCGCCTTGAACCCTGGAACCTTGAGCTTGCGTACCGACCGGGCGATTTCGTCCAGGTCAACGCCCAGGTCAACACCGCGATGATCGAGCAGGCCCTGGCCTGGTTGGCGCCGCAGGCCGATGAACGCGTGCTCGACCTGTTCTGCGGCCTGGGCAATTTTGCCCTGCCGCTGGCCCGGCAGGCGCGGGAAGTGGTGGCGGTGGAAGGGGTGCAGGCGATGGTCGAGCGGGCGGCCGCCAATGCCCGTAGCAACAATTTGCATAACACGCAGTTTTTTCAGGCCGATTTATCGCAGCCTTTGGCGGCGTCGGGCTGGGCCGCAGGAGGCTTTTCTGCGGTACTCTTGGACCCACCGCGTGATGGTGCATTTGAGGTTGTGCGAAAAATCGCAGACCTCGGCGCGAAACGTCTTGTTTATGTATCGTGCAATCCGGCGACCCTGGCCCGCGACACCGTTGAACTGGTCAGGCAGGGTTACCGGTTAAAAAGTGCCGGGATTCTCGACATGTTTCCTCAAACGGCGCATGTCGAAGCCATGGCGTTATTCGAAGCGGGTTAGCCAGGCTGACGCGTTCGGCGCTGCACCTTGGGTCCGGCAGGGGCAGCACCAGTGATTTCAAGCGCATCGCGAATGCGCTGTAGGGAAAGGTAAACAAAGATGGTACAGGTGAGAGTGCACCAGCCGGTCAACACCGACGGCAGTATCAATCTCGAAGCATGGCTGGATCATGTGGTGAGCGTCGACCTGGCGCTGGACCGGGAGGCCCTCAAGGCCGCTTGCGAGTTCGCCCAGGACATCGAGAAGAAGGGCAACCCGGCCAAGCATTCCTGGGCCGATGGCACGTCGAGTTTTCAGGCCGGCCTGGAAATCGCCGAAATCCTTGCCGACCTCAAGCTCGACCAGGACTCTTTGGTCGCCGCGGTCATCTACCGCGCCGTCCGCGAAGGCAAGGTGACCCTGGCTGAAGTCGGCCAGCGCTTTGGCCCGGTGGTTTCCAAGCTGATCGACGGCGTGCTGCGCATGGCCGCCATCAGCGCCAGCCTCAGCCCGCGCCAGTCACTGGTGCTGGGCTCGCAGGCGCAGGTCGAGAACCTGCGCAAGATGCTCGTGGCCATGGTCGACGATGTGCGCGTGGCACTGATCAAGCTGGCCGAGCGGACCTGCGCGATTCGCGCGGTCAAGGGCGCCGACGACGAGAAGCGCAACCGCGTCGCCCGCGAAGTCTTCGACATCTACGCACCGCTCGCCCACCGCCTGGGTATCGGTCATATCAAGTGGGAGCTGGAAGACCTGTCCTTCCGCTACCTCGAACCCGATCAGTACAAGCAGATCGCCAAGCTTCTGCACGAGCGCCGGCTGGACCGCGAGCGCTTCATCAGCGACGTGATGAACCAGCTGCAGAACGAACTGCTGGCCACCGGGGTCAACGCCGACATCAGCGGCCGGGCCAAGCACATCTATTCGATCTGGCGCAAAATGCAGCGCAAGGGCCTGGAGTTCAGCCAGATCTACGACGTGCGCGCGGTGCGCGTGCTGGTCCCGGAAATGCGCGACTGCTACACCGCGCTGGGCATCGTCCACACCCTCTGGCGGCACATTCCCAAAGAGTTCGACGACTACATCGCCAACCCCAAGGAAAACGGCTACCGCTCGTTGCACACGGCGGTGATCGGCCCTGAGGGCAAGGTCCTCGAGGTGCAGATCCGCACCCACGCCATGCATGAAGAGGCCGAGCTCGGCGTCTGCGCGCACTGGCGCTACAAGGGTACCGACGTCAAACCCAGCTCCAACCACTACGAAGAGAAAATCTCCTGGTTGCGCCAGGTGCTGGAATGGCACGAAGAACTGGGCGACATCGGCGGCCTGGCCGAACAGCTGCGCGTTGATATCGAGCCGGACCGGGTCTATGTGTTCACCCCCGACGGCCACGCCATCGACCTGCCCAAGGGCGCCACGCCGCTGGACTTTGCCTACCGGGTGCACACCGAGATCGGTCACAACTGCCGCGGGGCGAAGATCAACGGGCGCATCGTGCCGCTCAACTACAGCCTGCAGACCGGTGAGCAGGTCGAGATCATCACCAGCAAGCACGGCAACCCCAGCCGCGACTGGCTGAACTCGAACCTGGGCTACGTCACCACCTCGCGGGCACGGGCGAAGATTGTCCACTGGTTCAAGCTGCAGGCCCGCGATCAGAACGTCGCCGCCGGCAAGACCCTGCTCGAACGCGAACTCAACCGCCTGGGCTTGCCGCAGGTCGACTTCGAACGCCTGGCGGAAAAAGCCAACCTGCGCACCGCCGAGGACATGTTCGCCTCGCTGGGCGCCGGTGACCTGCGCCTGGCGCACCTGGTCAACGCCGCGCAGCAACTGGTCGAGCCCGAACGCAGCGATCACGTCGAGCTGGTGCCGCGCAAGGCTACCGGCTACAAGCCGGGCAAGCGTGGCGACATCCAGATTCAGGGCGTCGGCAACCTGCTCACGCAGATGGCCGGTTGCTGCCAGCCGCTGCCGGGCGATGCGATCGTTGGCTACATTACCCAGGGCCGCGGTGTGACCATCCACCGCCAGGACTGCGCCTCGGTGCTGCAACTGGCCGGGCGCGAACCGGAGCGGATCATCCAGGTCAGCTGGGGCCCTGTGCCGGTACAGACCTACCCGGTGGATATCATCATCCGTGCCTACGACCGTCCGGGCTTGCTGCGTGACGTTTCCCAGGTCCTGCTCAACGAGCGGATCAACGTGCTGGCGGTCAACACCCGCTCGAACAAGGAAGACAACACCGCGCTGATGTCGCTGACCATCGAGATCCCGGGCCTTGATGCCCTCGGGCGCTTGCTGGGGCGGATTTCGCAGCTGCCGAACATCATCGAGACGCGGCGTAACCGTACGCCGTAAGACTGCTATCGCGGCTCAAGCCCGCTTCTACAGGGATGCTCTGTGGGAGCGGGCTTGACCCGCGATAAGGAACCCAAGATGTATACCCTAGACGACCTGCTCCACCTCATGGCCCGCCTGCGCGACCCGCAGCACGGCTGCCCGTGGGACCTCAAGCAGACCTACGCGACCATCGTCCCCTACACCCTCGAAGAAGCCTACGAAGTGGCCGACGCCATCGAGCGCAGCGACTTCGAGCACCTGCAGGGCGAACTCGGTGATCTGCTGTTCCAGGTGGTCTACTACAGCCAGCTGGCGCGCGAAGAAGGCCGTTTCGAGTTCGACGGCGTGGTCGACAGCATCACCCGCAAGTTGATTCGCCGCCACCCGCACGTGTTCCCAAGCGGCGAGCTGTACGCCGCCCTCGACACACCCAGGCTAGACGAAGCCCAGGTCAAGCAGCGCTGGGAACAGATCAAGGCCCAGGAGCGCGCCGAGAAGGGCGAGCCCGAGCAGTTGTCGTTGCTCGACGACGTGCCGGCAGCATTGCCGGCGCTGTCGCGCGCGGCCAAACTGCAAAAGCGTGCGGCCCAGGTCGGTTTCGACTGGCCGCACGCCTTGCCGGTGCTCGACAAGGTCCGCGAAGAGCTTGATGAAGTGCTGCAGGCCATGGCCGACGATGACAGCGTGGCACTGGCCGATGAGCTCGGCGACCTGTTGTTCGCTGCAGTCAACCTGGCCCGGCACCTGAAGGTCGACCCGGAAAACGCCCTGCGCGGGGCGAACAAAAAATTTGAGCGACGTTTCCGTTTTATCGAACAGGCATTGCGCGACATAGGCCGTCCGATTGAAGATTGCACCCTCGAAGACATGGACGCGCTCTGGGGCGAAGCCAAACGTCAGGAAAAGAACCTGCCCAGCTGCGGCTGAGCTGTTGCATAAGTGAGTGAACGATGAGCCTTTCCCTTCGCGACCAATTGCTCAAGGCCGGTCTGGTCAACCAGAAACAGGTCAAGCAGGTCAGTAAAGAACAGAAGAAACAAAAGCGCCTGGAGCACAAAGGCCAGGTCGAGGTCGACGATACCCAGCAGCGGCTGGCCAAGGAAGCCATGGCGGAAAAAGCCAAGCGCGACCAGGAGCTCAACCGCCAGCAGCAGGAGAAGGCCGAGCAGAAGGCCCGCGCCGCCCAGGTCAAGCAATTGATCGAAGTCTCGCGCCTGCCCAAGCTGACCACCGAGGACTACTACAACTTCGTCGACGACAAGAAGGTCAAGCGCCTGTCGGTCAACGCCCTGATGCGCAGCAAGCTGAGCAGTGGCTCGCTGGCGATCGTTGCCCATGGCGGCGGTTACGAAGTGATTCCCCGTGAAGCGGCGCTGAAGATCCAGGAGCGCGACCCGCAGCGCATTGTCCTGCTCAACACCCAGGTTGAAGAGCCGGATGCCGACGATCCGTACGCGGCCTACGTGATCCCTGACGATCTGATGTGGTAAAGACGACAAACCCCGCTTCGGCGGGGTTTGTTTTATTCTGAAGGGGGTTATTGCTGTTGCCGTCTGTTCTCGAGGTATTCCAGCTCGATACGGTAGCTGTGGGCCTCATGCTCGTTGTGGAACATGCCGACCAACTCGCCCTGCTGATGCACATCCCAGATGCGCACGCCTGCAGCCAGGCCTTCGTGAGACATTTTGCTTTCGTCGCGCTCAGTTACTTTGACAGTCATCTGCAAACTCCACTTTCAGTTAACTGCGGCACCGTGTCGCAGGTCTCTTTTATAGAATTTGTTAGCAGGCTAAGTAAATAAACGGCGCATGAAACATCTTTCATGTCCCTGTGGGAGCGGGCTTGCCCCGCGATGCGATGTGACTGGTAGCCTGCGATCGCGGGGCAAGCCCGCTCCTACCAAGGGTGTAAAAAGAAACCCCGCACTTGGCGGGGTTTCGGGTGTTACCAGCAGTCAGGCAATCAGTTGCCCTTGACCGTCTTGCCGTCGACCGTGCCGTCCTGCAGTACGATCACGTACTCCTTGCCGTCGGTCTCGACCTGGCGCAGTTGCACCAGCAGGTAATCCCAGTCCTTGGCGAACCACAGCTCGGTGATGCGCTTGCTCTGGCTCGGGTCGCGCACGCGCTCGACCTTGATGGCATCGACCTGGCCGGTCTTGGTGGTGACTTTTTCGCTGCCCAGGACGCGGAAGTCGTAGGTGTCGATCTCGTCGCCATCGACCACCTGGTAGCTCACGCTCTTCTTGCCAGCTGCCACGTCGTGCTGCAGGGCCAGCTGATAGGTGGACTTGTCCAGTACACCGCGGTTGAGCGGCAGGTTGATCGCGTCGCCGCGGTCGCTGCCGGTGATCTTCTTGCTGGTCCAGTCGAAATCCAGATCGACCTTCTTGGCCTTGCCCAGGCCGCCACGTTCGAAGTGGTAGGTCTGTGGCAACAGGGTGTCCTTGTCCAGCTTCAGGGTACTTTGCTCAGTCAGGCTGGCGATCATCATCGACGCCTTGAAGTTGAGGTTCCAGGTACCGTTGGCGTTCTTTTCCAGGCTGCGCTCGGCAGTGCCGCTCATGGGCAGCTGCTTCCAGTCGGCAGTGTAGCTGGCCGAGAAAGGCTTCAGATCGGCTGCCTGCAACGGCAGCGCGAGCACGGCGAGAGCGAAGAGCAGGGCGCGACGCATAATTTCTCCTAGGGTCGAATCAAGTGGCCGCTGGCCGCCAGAGGCTGGCCATCCAGTAGAGCACCGTGCTCGCCCAGGCGCAAACGGCCCTCGGCAAACCAGCGCACCGCCAGCGGATAGATCAGGTGTTCCTGGCTGTGAACCCGCTGTGCCAGACGTTCTGGCGTGTCATCCAACTCTACCGGTATTACTGCCTGTACGACCAGCGGCCCGCCATCGAGTTCCTCGGTGACGAAATGCACGCTGCAGCCATGCTCGGCATCGCCGGCTTCCAGCGCCCGTTGGTGGGTGTGCAGGCCTTTGTACTTGGGCAGCAGGGAAGGGTGGATATTCAGCAGGCGGCCCTGGTAGTGACGGACGAAGCCGGCACTGAGGATCCGCATGAAACCGGCCAGCACCACCAGCTGCGGCTGGTAGCCGTCGATCAGCTCGACCAGTGCCGTGTCGAATGCCTCGCGGCCGTCGAAGGCCTTGTGGTCGAGCACGGCGGTGGCAATACCGGCGTCTTTGGCGCGCTGCAGGCCGTAGGCGTCGGCGCGGTTGGAGATGACTGCGCAGATCCGCACCGGGCTGTCGCCGGTGCGGGTGCTGTCGATCAATGCTTGCAGGTTGCTGCCGGTGCCGGACAACAGCACCACGACATCACAGGTCTTGCTCGGCATCAGTGTGCCTTGACGTTCTTCAGCTCGACCTGGGCAGCGCCTTCGGCAGCGACGCCGATCTGGCCGATGACCCATGGCTGCTCGCCGGCTTCACGCAGGACTTTCAGGGCGTTGTCGACCTGGTCCTGGGCAACGCAGATGACCATGCCGACGCCGCAGTTCAATACGCGGTGCATTTCGTGCTCGTCGACGTTGCCTTGCTGTTGCAGCCAGTTGAACACCGCCGGGCGCTCCCAGCTGGCGACGTCAACCACGGCCTGGGCGCCTTTTGGCAGTACCCGCGGGATGTTGTCGAGCAGGCCGCCACCGGTGATGTGGGCCATGGCCTTGACCGCGCCGGTGTCCTTGATCAGCTTGAGCAGGGGCTTGACGTAGATGCGGGTCGGGGCCATCAGCAGTTCGGTCAGCGGCTTGCCGTCGAGCTGTACGGTTTCGATGTCGGCGCCGGAAACTTCGATGATCTTGCGGATCAGCGAGTAGCCGTTGGAGTGCGGGCCGGACGATGGCAGGGCGATCAGGGCGTCGCCGGTGGCAACCTTGGAGCCGTCGATGATTTCGGCTTTTTCTACCACGCCGACGCAGAAACCGGCCAGGTCGTAGTCTTCGCCTTCGTACATGCCTGGCATTTCAGCGGTTTCACCGCCGACCAGGGAGCAACCAGCCAGTTCGCAACCCGCGCCGATACCGGTCACCACGGTGGCGGCGACCTCTACATTGAGTTTGCCGGTTGCGTAGTAGTCGAGGAAGAACAGCGGCTCGGCACCGCAGACCACCAGGTCGTTGACACACATGGCGACCAGGTCCTGGCCGATGCTGTCGTGCTTGTTCAGGTTCAGTGCCAGGCGCAGCTTGGTGCCTACGCCGTCGGTGCCGGAGACCAGAACCGGCTGCTTGTAGCCGGCCGGGATCTCGCAGAGGGCGCCAAAACCGCCCAGGCCGCCCATGACTTCCGGGCGCGCCGTGCGCTTGGCAACGCCTTTGATGCGTTCGACCAATGCTTCACCGGCGTCGATGTCTACACCGGCGTCCTTGTAGCTCAGGGAGGGTTGCTTGCTCATGATCCAGGCCTTTAGGGGGGAGGGATTCAGGGGAATCGACCGTGACCTGCCAGGCAAGGCGGAGGAAATCCGGCTGCCTGACCGTCGCCGGTCTGCGAAGGCGCGCGATTTTATCAGGGTTGCCCCCTAGCGGCCATCCTCAGGCCGACGGGCAGGGCCTTAAATGTTGCGAAAAATACGCTTTAACAGCGCGCGACTGGTTGCCGCGGCGCAGGCTGTATAAGGTATAGCAAAGGCGATGGGCAGAATTTGCCGCCAGCGGTTGAATGTTTTACCGGGTGCTGCGGTCTGAGCTGCGTCCATTTTTGTCGCCCACGCTTCTTTATTACCAGGACAGGAATCCTCCATGCGTTTGCGTAATTACCTGGCCGCCGGCTGTCTGGCCCTGTTCGGCCTCTCGGCTCAGGCCGAAACCCTCTCCGGCCTCTATCAGGTCCGCGAACCGGTCACTGGCCAGGGCGCCGAAGCCCGCACCCAGGCCACTGAAAAAGCCCTCGAAACCCTGGTGCTGCGCCTGACCGGCGACGCCAAGGCCGCGCAAAGCCCGAACCTGGCTGCGCTGCGCAAAGACCCGCAACAGATCATCAGCCAGTTCGGCTTCGAAGCCGGCCCGCCGGAAACCGTGCTGGTCGACTTCGACCCGGGCAGCACCGAGCGCGCCTTGCGCCAGGCAGGCCTGGCCCTGTGGGGCAACAACCGGCCCTCGATCCTCGGCTGGTGGTTGAACGACAGCGTCGAAGGTTCGAACCTGGTCGGCGACGGCCAGGGCAGCGCCGAACCGCTGCGCCGTGCCGCCCAGCACCGCGGCCTGCCGCTGCGCTTGCCGCTGGCCGACCTGCAGGAACAGTTGGTGGCGACCGGCAAGAACCTTGAGGGCACTGATCCGGCGCCGCTGCGCGAGGCTTCCGAGCGTTACGGCGCCGATGCCTTGCTGGCGGTGCACGCCAGCGAAGCCGATGGCAAATGGCAGGGCAAGTGGCGCCTGTGGCTGGGCGACCAGCGCGAGCAGGGCACCGCCGAGGGCGCCGATCAGGCGGCCCTGGCCGATGCCGTCATGCTCGCCGTCAGCAACCGCCTGGCCCCGCGCTTCGTCGCCCGTCCGGGCGCCAGCAGCGAGATGCAGGTGCAGGTCCAGGGCATGACCCTGGAGCGCTATGCCGAACTGGGCCGGGTGCTCGAACCTTACGGCGCGCGGCTCAAGGTGGTGCAGGGCGATACCCTGACCTACCAGGTCACCGGCAATAGCGATCAGTTGCGCGCGCAACTGGGCCTGGCCAAATTGCAGGAACTGCCGGCCGAAGCGCCAGCGGCACCTGTGGCTGCCGATCCGGGCAACCCCGGGGCAACCCAGGCCGCCGCCCCGCAACCTTTCAACGGGCTGCGTTTTCGTTGGTAAACCCTGACCTGGCCGGGAGCCGTTCATGACTGATACACGTCGCTGGGTATGGGTAGGCGGGGCGCTGTTGTGCGCGGCCTTGCTCTATTGGCTGCACCCGATCCTTTCGCCATTCCTGGTTGGCATCCTGCTGGCCTACCTGGCCGATCCGCTGGTCGATCGGCTGGAGCGCGCCGGCCTGTCGCGCACCTGGGGCGTGGTGGTGGTGTTCGCCTTGTTCACCCTGCTGCTGACCTTGCTGCTACTGGTGCTGGTGCCGATGCTGGCCAAGCAGCTGGTGCGCCTGTACGAACTGGCGCCGCAGATGCTCGACTGGCTGCAGCACCAGGCCCTGCCCTGGGTGCAGACGCGCCTGGGCCTGGCCGATGGCTTCTGGAAGTTCGACAAGATCAAGGCCGCCATCAGCGAGCACATGGGCCAGACCACCGACATCGTCGGGGTCATCCTGTCCCAGGCCACCGCCTCGGGCCTGGCCCTGATCGGCTGGCTGGCCAACTTGGTGCTGATCCCGGTGGTGAGCTTCTACCTGCTGCGCGACTGGGACCTGATGATGGCCAAGATCCGCAGCCTGCTGCCGCGCCAGCGCGAGGAACGGGTGGTGGCATTGGCCGGTGAGTGCCATGAAGTGCTGGGCGCTTTCGTTCGCGGCCAACTGCTGGTGATGCTGGCGCTGGGCATCATTTATGCCTCGGGGCTGATGCTGGTGGGCCTGGAGCTGGGCCTGCTGATCGGCCTGCTGGCGGGCCTCGCGGCGATCGTGCCGTACATGGGCTTCATCATTGGCATCGGTGCGGCGATGATCGCCGGGTTGTTCCAGTTTGGTGGCGACCCGTACCCGCTGCTGGGCATCGCTGCAGTGTTCATGATTGGCCAGGCCCTGGAGGGCATGGTGTTGACGCCATTGCTGGTCGGTGACCGCATTGGCCTGCATCCGGTGGCGGTGATTTTCGCCATCCTCGCCGGTGGCGAGATGTTCGGCTTTACCGGGGTGCTGCTGGCCTTGCCGGTGGCGGCGGTGATCATGGTGCTGCTGCGCCATGTGCATGACCTGTATAAAGAGTCGGATATCTATGCGGGCGAAATCGACCCGGATCTCTAGCTTGATAGCACCTGGCTTGCATTGGCCATTACCCGCTAATGCAAGCCTTTGATTTTACTTGTGGTATGCGCCGATTGTGCGAGGGGCGCCACGGGTATAAACTTTGCAGACTTTTCACAAAAGGCCCCTTGCGGTTCCCCGGAACGGCCCAGCCAGCATGAAACCGATCCAGTTGCCCCTGGGTGTGCGTCTGCGTGATGACGCCACCTTCATCAACTACTATCCGGGTGCCAACGCCGCCGCTTTGGGCTACGTCGAGCGACTCTGCGAAGCCGACGCCGGCTGGACCGAAAGCCTGATCTACCTGTGGGGCAAACAGGGCGTGGGCCGCACCCACCTGCTGCAGGCCGCCTGCCTGCGCTTCGAGCAACTGGGTGAGCCGGCGGTGTACCTGCCCCTGGCGCAATTGCTCGACCGCGGCGTCGAACTGCTCGACAACCTCGAACAGTACGAACTGGTCTGCCTCGATGACCTGCATGTGATTGCCGGCAAGCCGGAGTGGGAGGAGGCGATGTTCCACCTCTTCAATCGCCTGCGCGACAGCGGCCGGCGCCTGCTGCTCGCAGCCTCCAGCTCGCCCCGCGAACTGCCGATCAAGCTCGCCGACCTCAAGTCGCGCCTGACCCTGGCGCTGATCTTCCAGATGCGTGCGCTGTCGGACGAAGACAAGCTGCGCGCCCTGCAACTGCGTGCTTCGCGCCGCGGCCTGCACCTGACCGACGAGGTCGGACACTTCATTCTTACCCGGGGTACCCGCAGCATGAGCGCACTGTTCGACCTGCTCGAGCGCCTCGATCAGGCCTCTTTGCAGGCTCAGCGCAAGCTCACCATCCCGTTTTTGAAAGAAACTTTGGGCTGGTAAGGCAGGAGCTAGAGCCTCGGCACATAAAAGTCACATTTTTTTCGATTGAATTTGCAAATCGATGCGATAGAAGGCATAGTCTCGACTTCTTTAAATTCCAGACACGGTCGTGCCCATGCTAAATCGCTTCGCACCCCTCGTGCCCCTCGCACTCGTGACCCTGCTTTTTGGCTGCGCGACGACAGGTCCCGTATCGCAGCAGCAGGTTCAGCAGCAACCGGTTTCCGCTCAGGTTCTGACCAAATCCTCCGTCCAGGCGACGTTCGAGGAAGAGCTGGCCACCGAAGCAGAGCTGCAAGATTTCTCCAGCAGCAAGCCTTACCAACTGCCAGCCCTGGCCGACAACATTCTCGAACGCGGCATGTCGCTGATCGGTACCCGCTACCGTTTCGGTGGTACCTCCGAGAACACCGGCTTTGATTGCAGTGGCTTCATTGGCTACCTGTTCCGCGAAGAAGCCGGCCTCAACCTGCCGCGCTCCACCCGCGAAATGATCAACGTCAAGGCCCCGCTGGTTGCTCGCAACAACCTCAAGCCAGGCGACCTGCTGTTCTTCAGCACCAATGGTCGCGGCCGCGTCAGCCACGCCGGGATCTACCTCGGCGACGACCAGTTCATCCATTCCAGCAGCCGCCGCAGCGGTGGCGTGCGCATCGACAAGCTCGGTGATCGCTACTGGAGCAAGACCTTCATCGAAGCCAAGCGTGCACTGGCCATGGCTCCGGCCGCGACCACGCTCTCGCGCAACTGATCCTTCGACAGGTTTGACCACGGCGACGTAGCTGAAAAGCTCGTCGCCGTGCGTGTTTACAGAAAGCGTCTAATCTAAATTCTCAACTCTTTTCGGCTCTTGGCCGAAGCGGCTTCAGACAGGATGTTCTGACCATGGCGATGATGGCGCGCTTCGCTCTACTTTCCCTCGCAGCACTGCTCGGTGCCTGCTCAAGTCATGCCCCGGCCCCGCGTAAAGTGGTCGAACCGGCAGTCATGGCCCCGCAAGTGTATTTCTCCCCGGTTGCTGAAGACGTGCTGTTCCGCGCCTTGGGCCTGGTCGGCACGCCATACCGCTGGGGCGGCAACACCCCGGATTCGGGTTTCGATTGCAGCGGCTTGATCGGCTACGTCTATCGTGATGCCGCCGGCATCTCGTTGCCGCGTTCGACCCGGGAAATGATCGGCATCCGCGCACCGAGCATCGAGCGCAACGACCTGCAATCGGGCGACCTGGTGTTCTTCGCCACCAATGGTGGCTCGCAGGTCAGCCATGCCGGCATTTATGTCGGCGAAGGGCGCTTCGTCCATGCCCCGGCTACCGGCGGAACGGTGCGCCTGGACTACCTGTCCAACAGCTATTGGCAAAAGACCTACCTGAACGCCAAGCGCGTGATACAGCCAGCGCACCTGGCGCGCAACCCCTGACCTGTGCGAGGTAGACGATGACCGCCCGGACGCTCTACCTCGACGACCCCCTCTACCACTACCTGCAAAGCGTGTCGCTGCGCGAGACGCCGCTGCTTGCCCGGTTGCGAGAAGAAACCCAGGCCCTGCCCGAAGCGCGCTGGCAGGTGGCACCGGAGCAGGGCCAGTTGCTGGCGCTGCTGGTACGCCTGATCGGCGCCGAGCGGGTGATCGAGGTGGGCACCTTCACCGGCTACAGCGCACTGTGCATGGCCCAGGCCATGGCGCACGGGCAGTTGCTCTGTTGCGACCTTGAAGGCAGCTACAACGCCGTGGCCTGGCGCTATTGGCAGGAGGCCGGGGTCGCCGAGCGCATCGAGCTACGCCTGGCGCCGGCGTTGCAGACCCTGGCGACATTGCCTTCAGCGCGTTATGACCTGATCTTCATCGATGCCGACAAGGCCAACTACCCGCACTATCTGGAAGAGGCCCTGCGCCTGCTGCGGGTCGGCGGGCTGGTGCTGTTCGACAACACCTTGTGGAGCGGGCGGGTGCTTGAGCAAAAACCGCACAGCGAAGACACCCGGGCCATCCAGGCCCTGAACCGCACGCTCAAGGACGACCAACGGGTGGACCTGTCGATGCTGCCGATTGGCGATGGCCTGACCCTCTGCCGCAAGCGCTAGGTTCCCCCAGGGGTTGTGGGAGCCGGCGTTGCCGGCGATGGGCCGCACAGCGGCCCCAGTTCACCGGGCCTTGCTCACCCGCCAGATCGTGTTCCCGACATCATCGGCTACCAGCAACCCGCCGCGTTGATCATTGATCACCCCGACCGGCCGGCCCATGGCCTTGCCTTCGTCGTTGAGAAATCCCGTCAGCAGGTCGATCGGCTTGCCCGCAGGTTTGCCAGCAGTGCTGAAGGGCACGAAGATCACCTTGTAGCCACTGTGCGGCTTGCGGTTCCACGAGCCGTGCTGGCCAATGAACGCGCCTTGCTCGAAAGGTGCCGGCAGCACGCCCGGTTCGGCAAAGGTCAGGCCCAGTGACGCTGTGTGCGGCCCCACCGCATAGTCCGGGGCAATGGCGCTGGCGACCAGGTTCGGATCAGACGGGTTGACCCGCTGATCGATGTGCTGGCCGAAATAGCTATAAGGCCAGCCGTAGAAGCCGCCATCCTTGACCGAGGTAATGTAGTCGGGCACCAGGTCGCTGCCGATCTCGTCACGCTCGTTGACCGCGGTCCACAGTTGCCCCGTGTGCGGCTCCCAGGCCAGGCCGTTGGGGTTGCGCAGGCCCGAGGCGAAGATGCGCGTCTGGCCGCTGGCCGGATCGACTTCCCAGATCGCCGCGCGGCCCTTTTCCTGGTCCATGCCGTTTTCGCCGACATTGCTGTTGGAGCCGACGGTGACGTAAAGCTTCTTGCCGTCACGGCTGGCGATCACGTTCTTGGTCCAGTGATGGTTCAGGGTGCCACCTGGCAAATCCGCAATCGGCGTGCCCGGGCCTTTGATCGAGGTGGCGCCGGGTTCGTAGTGAAAGCGCAGCAGGCGATCGGTGTCGGCGACGTAGAAGTCATTGCCGACCAGGGCCATGCCGAAGGGCGAGTTGAGATTCTCGATAAAGGGTGTGCGGGTTTCTGCCACGCCGTCATGGTCGCTGTCGCGCAGCAGGCTGATGCGGTTGGCGCTGGGCACGCCGGCGCCGGCGCGGCCCATGACCTTGCCCATCACCCAGCCGCGAATGCCCTTGCCGTCATCGGGTTTGGGCGGGGCATTGGTTTCAGCCACCAGAATGTCGCCATTGGGCAGGGCGTAGAGCCAGCGCGGGTGGTCCAGGCCTTCGGCGAAGGCCGCTACCTGGGTGCCGGGCGCGGCCTTGGGCGCCATGCCCTGGGGCCAGCCAATGGCGGGGGCGATGTTGACGGTGGGGATCAGGGTCTTGTTCGGTTCGGGCAATTGCGGCGACGGGCCAACCCCGTCGCTGACTTCAAGGCGTGCGTTCTCGCCGCAGCCACTTAACCCCGCAGTCACTGCCAGCAGCAGTGCAATCGGTTTTATGCCCATGTCGTATCCCTCGCAATGATCGCCGCTATTGCCAGTAGAGGCGTGCCACGCGTGGGAGGTTCCCCGGGTCAGGCCTGCTTGAGCAACAGGGCGATGCCGGGGTGATACTGGCCGGCTTCGTTGTGCAGCTTGCGGTAGGCGTAGGGGAAGTACCAGGCAATGGCGCAGGCATTGTGCTTTTGCAGGTCGTCGACCAGGTCCTGCAGCTCTTCGGGGCTGGCGTGCTGGCCGGCTTTCCAGGGGCTGGCGAACAATGCGGCGACCTTGAGCTGGCTGGGCGCGGCGATCTGCCGCGCGGCGTAGACGGTTTCGCCCAGGGCGTTGTTCAGGTCGAGCTTGGCGATCCGCGGCCAGCGCTGGCTGGCCTGCAGGTAGGCAGCTTCTTCGCGGTTGGCGATGTACAGGTCGCAACGGCCTTCGCGATCACCGTCATCGCGCTGCTTTTTGCTCTGGTGCTGTTGCAGGGTTACCAGCTCGGCCTGCCAGGCAGCGGCCGAAAGCAGGCCGAGGTTGGCCTGGGCGCCGTGCCAATAGGGCGCCTCGCCGTCACCGAGGGTCTGGTTGAAGCGGTCGATGCAATCGACCCAGCGTTCCAGGGCGGGGCGCAGGAATTCCAGGCGCGCATTATTGATGATCAGGCCTTGCATGCTGCTCTCCCTTATAGTTGTGATCGAGTACAGCCGAAGATATGGCTATTTGATATCACTGATGTCACTGTTACACAAGATGTCAAAGGCGCCATTGATCCAGGCCAGTTCAGCGCCTTTCATTGACGCTCCGGGTGCAACCCTCTAACCTTCGCGACTTGTTTCAGGTGCTCTGCAGGCGATGGCCTGGCAGGGTGAAACAGGGAAGCCGGTGGGCGCGCGAGGCGCGCGAATCCGGCGCTGCCCCCGCAACGGTAGGTGAGTCAAGGTCGCACAGGGCCACTGGGTGTTTGCACTCGGGAAGGCGTGCGGTCCCGGGTGTCCATGGCCCCGCTCACAAGCCCGGAGACCGGCCTGTAACAGCCAACGGCATCACGGAGGGTGATGCGCGGTTCCTCCGGCCTGTGCCGCAGCCCTGCGCGTTTTCCGTCTGCCATATCCATTCATCTGTCATGCCCGTTCCTTCGATACCTTGAGCAGCCACCGGCTGCTGCGCTCGTTGCGGATCGGCCGACAGTGGTTTGCGGAGAACCTCATGACTGAATCCACCGAGCGCGACGAACGCCACCTGGCGCGCATGCAGCGCAAAAAGGCCGTGATCGACGAGCGCATCGCCAACTCGCCCAACGAATGCGGCTTGCTGCTGGTGCTCACCGGCAACGGCAAGGGCAAGAGCAGTTCGGCCTTCGGCATGCTCGCCCGGGCCATGGGCCACGGCATGCAGTGCGGCGTGGTGCAGTTCATCAAGGGCCGCAACAGCACTGGCGAAGAGTTGTTCTTCCGGCGCTTTCCCGAGCAGGTGCGCTACCACGTGATGGGCGAGGGCTTTACCTGGGAAACCCAGGACCGCCAGCGCGACATCGCCGCCGCCGAAGCCGCCTGGGCGGTATCGCGGCAGATGCTCCAGGACCCGTCGATCGCTTTCGTGGTGCTCGACGAGCTGAACATCGCCCTCAAGCACGGTTACCTTGACCTCGACCAGGTGCTCAGCGACCTGCAGGCGCGCCCACCTATGCAGCACGTGATCGTCACCGGCCGCGCGGCCAAGGATGAAATGATCGAGCTGGCCGACACCGTCACCGAAATGGGCATGATCAAGCACGCTTTCCAGGCCGGCATCCGCGCCCAGAAGGGCGTCGAACTATGAGTGATGCGCGCCACTGCCCGGCGGTACTGATCGCCGCACCGGCCTCCGGCCAGGGCAAGACCACGGTGACCGCCGCTCTGGCGCGCCTGCATCGCAACCAGGGCCGCAAGGTCCGGGTATTCAAGTGTGGCCCTGACTTTCTCGACCCGATGATCCTCGAGCGCGCCAGCGGTGCGCCGGTGTATCAGCTTGACCTGTGGATGGTCGGCGAGCAGGAAAGCCGTCGGCTGTTGTGGGAAGCGGCGGCTGAAGCCGACCTGATCCTGATCGAAGGGGTCATGGGGCTGTTCGACGGCACGCCTTCGAGCGCCGACCTGGCCCGGCATTTTGGCGTGCCGGTGCTGGCGGTGATCGATGGCACCGCCATGGCCCAGACCTTTGGCGCCCTGGCCCTGGGCCTGGCGCGCTATCAGCCGGACCTGCCGTTTGCCGGGGTACTGGCCAACCGTGTCGGTACTCTGCGCCATGCCCAGTTGCTCGAAGGCAGCCTGACCGAAGGGCTGCGCTGGTACGGCGGGCTGTCGCGAGAAACCGGCATCGAGCTGCCGAGCCGGCACCTGGGGCTGGTGCAAGCCAGTGAACTGAACGACCTCGATGCGCGTCTGGATGCTGCCGCAGCGGCCCTGGGCGCCAGTTGCGATGCGGCGTTGCCGCCAGCGGTGCGTTTCGCCGCGCCAACCGAGCTTGCCATCGAGCCCTTGCTGCAAGGCGTGCGCATCGCGGTTGCCCGCGACGAAGCCTTTGCCTTTACCTACGGCGCCAACCTCGACCTGCTGCGGGCCATGGGCGCGCAGCTGGCGTTCTTCTCGCCGCTTCACGATGCAAGCTTGCCAGCCGCCGACAGCCTGTACCTGCCCGGTGGTTACCCGGAGCTGCACCACCAGGCCCTGGCGGCCAACACATCGATGCTCGACGCCATCCGCGCCCATCATCACGCCGGCAAACCGTTGCTTGCCGAATGCGGCGGCATGCTCTACCTGCTCGATGCCCTCACCGATGTTGCCGGCGAACGTGCCGAACTGCTTGGCCTGCTGGCAGGCGAGGCGGTGATGCAAAAGCGCCTGGCCGCCCTGGCCCTGCAGGCCGTGGAGCTGCCCGAAGGCACCTTGCGCGGGCACACCTACCATCATTCGCTGACCAGCACCGGGCTTGAACCGATTGCCCGCGGCCAAAGCCCCAACGGCGGCCGTGGTGCCGAGGCGGTGTATCGCCAGGGCCGCTTGACCGCTTCCTACGTGCACTTCTATTTTGCTTCCAACCCCCAGGCGTCGGCGGCGCTGCTGTGTCCATGACTGAACATGCTTTTACCGAGGCCGAACGCGCGGCGGTCTACCGCGCCATCGGCGAGCGTCGCGACATGCGTCACTTCAGCGGTGGCGAAGTTGCCCCCGAGCTGCTTGCGCGCCTGCTTGAGGCTGCGCACCAGGCACCCAGCGTCGGCCTGATGCAGCCTTGGCGTTTCATCCGCATCACCCGGCGCGCACTGCGCCAGCGTATCCAGGCCCTGGTGGAGGAGGAGCGGTTGCGCACGGCGCACGCCCTGGGTGAGCGCTCCGACGACTTCATGAAGCTCAAGGTCGAAGGCATCAGCGACTGCGCCGAGCTGCTGGTCGCGGCACTGATGGATGAACGCGAAGCGCACATTTTCGGCCGCCGGACCTTACCGGAGATGGACCTGGCGTCGTTGTCCTGTGCGATCCAGAACTTATGGCTAGCGGCGCGCGCCGAAGGCCTGGGCATGGGCTGGGTGTCGCTGTTCGAGCCCCAGGCCCTGGCCGAGTTGCTGGGCATGCCGGCCGGTGCCAAGCCGCTGGCAATCCTCTGCCTGGGCCCGGTTCAGGAATTTTACCCGGCACCGATGCTGGTGCTTGAAGGCTGGACCACGGCGCGGCCGCTGAACGACATGCTGTTTGAAAACCAGTGGGGAGAGTCTTGATGAGCGTGGCGTTGCTGACAGTGGCCGGGGTGGCGCTGGATGCGCTGCTGGGCGAGCCCAAGCGCCGGCATCCGCTGGTAGCCTTCGGGCGCCTGGCCGGGCGCCTGGAACAGCGTTTCAATGCCGGCGGCCGCGGCTGGCGCAGCCATGGCGTCAGTGCCTGGTTCCTGGCGGTGGTGCCGCTGACTTTCGTCGCCATGCTGTTGTCCTGGCTGCCATACATTGGCTGGCTGGTCGAAGTGCTGGCGCTGTACTGCGCCCTCGGCCTGCGCAGCCTTGGCGAGCACGTGACGCCGGTGGCCGAAGCCTTGCGCCAGGGCGACCTGGACAAAGCTCGCCAGCGCGTCGGTTATCTGGTCAGCCGCGAAACCCGCGAACTGGATGAAACCGCAGTGGCCCGCGCCGCCACCGAGTCGGTGCTGGAGAACGGCAGCGATGCGGTGTTCGCCGCCTTGTTCTGGTTTGTCGTCGCTGGCGTGCCGGGGGTGGTGCTCTATCGCCTGAGCAACACCCTCGACGCCATGTGGGGCTATCGTAATGAACGCTTCGAGCGCTTCGGCTGGGCCGCAGCGAAAATCGACGATCTGCTCAACTACATTCCTGCGCGCCTGGTGGCCCTGACCTACGCACTGCTGGGCAAGACCCGCCTGGCCCTGAGCTGCTGGCGGCGCCAGGCACCGTTGTGGGACAGCCCCAACGCCGGGCCGGTGATGGCGGCCGGGGCCGGAGCGCTGGGGGTCGAGCTGGGCGGCCCGGCGGTGTACCACGGCGAGCTGCACGAGCGCCCGCAACTGGGCGAAGGCCCGCAGGCCGATGCCGACGCCATCGAGCGCGGCTGGCGACTGGTTTGCCAGGGGGTGTGGTTGTGGTTGCTGGTGTTGTGCCTGGGGGCTGAATTCTATGCTTGAACACGGTGGTCGCCTGCAACGCGCAGTGCAGCAATACGGCATCGCCCGCGAAAACTGGCTGGACCTGTCCAGCGGCATTGCCCCTTGGCCTTACGCCATCCCCGAAGTTCCGCTACGGGCCTGGGCGCGTTTGCCCGAAACCGAAGACGGCCTCGAACAGGCGGCCCGTGATTACTACCAGGTCGAGCAACTGTTGCCAGTGGCCGGCTCCCAGGCAGCGATCCAGGCCTTGCCACGCTTGCGCCGCCCCGGCACGGTCGGGGTGCTGTCGCCGTGCTACGCCGAGCACGCCGAAGGCTGGCGCCGCGCAGGCCATCGAGTGCGCGAGTTGCCGCTGGACCAGGTCGATTACTACCTCGACAGCCTCGACGTGCTGGTGGTGGTCAACCCCAACAACCCCACCGGCCAGCTGATTGCTGCCGAGCAACTGCTGGAATGGCATGGGCGCCTGGCCCGCCGAGGTGGCTGGCTGCTGGTTGATGAAGCCTTCATGGACAACACCCCGCAGCACAGCATTGGCGCCCATGCCGAGCGCAGCGGTTTGATCGTGTTGCGTTCGTTCGGCAAGTTCTTTGGCCTCGCGGGTGTGCGCCTGGGCTTTGTTCTCGCTGAGCGCCAGTTGTTGCAACTGCTCGCCGAACAGCTCGGGCCCTGGACCATCAGCGGCCCGACGCGGATCCTCGGCCAGGCCTGCCTGCTCGACGGCGCCGCCCACCAGCAGCAGATCATCCGCTGCGCCGCTGCCAGCCAGCGCCTGGCCGCGGTGCTCAGTGCAGCAGGTTTTGACCCCAGCGGCAGCTGCGACCTGTTCCAGTACCTGGTTACCGAGCAGGCGCCGCGCCTGCATGAATTCATGGCCCGGCGCGGCATCCTCCTGCGCCTGTTCAGCCAGCCGCCGAGCCTGCGTTTCGGCCTGCCGGCCAGTGAACAGGACTTTCAGCGCCTGGCCCAGGCCTTCAGCGAATACCGCAAGGAATACCCATGACCACCCTGATGGTGCAGGGCACCACCTCCGATGCCGGCAAGAGCACCCTGGTGACCGCACTGTGCCGCTGGCTGCTGCGCCAGGGCATCGCCGTGGTGCCGTTCAAGCCACAGAACATGGCGCTCAACAGTGCCGTGACCGCCGAGGGCGGCGAGATCGGTCGTGCCCAGGCGGTGCAGGCCCAGGCTGCGGGCCTGGCCCCGCACACCGACATGAACCCGGTGCTGCTCAAACCCAACAGCGACACCGGCGCCCAGGTGATCGTCCATGGCCGGGCGGTCACCAGCATGAATGCCGTGGCCTATCACGACTACAAGATCATCGCCATGCAGGCCGTACTGGCCTCGCACCAGCGCTTGAGCGCGGCGTATCCGGTGGTGATGGTCGAAGGCGCGGGTTCGCCGGCCGAGATCAACCTGCGTGCCGGTGACATTGCCAACATGGGCTTTGCCGAGGCGGTCGACTGCCCGGTGATCCTGATTGCCGATATCAACCGTGGCGGCGTTTTTGCGCATCTGGTCGGCACGCTGGAGCTGCTCTCACCGAGCGAGCAGGCGCGGGTCAAAGGCTTTGTCATCAACCGTTTTCGTGGCGACATCGCCTTGCTCCAGCCGGGCCTGGACTGGCTTGAAGAGCGTACCGGCAAACCGGTGCTGGGCGTGCTGCCCTATGTGATGGACCTGCACCTGGAAGCCGAAGACGGGATCGACCAGCGCCAGGGCCTCAAGGCCGGGCACCAGCTCAAGGTGATCGTGCCGGTGCTGCCGCGCATCAGCAACCACACCGATTTCGACCCGCTGCGCCTGCACCCGCAGGTCGACCTGCAGTTCATCGGCCCCGGTCAGCCAATCCCGCCGGCCGACCTGATCATCCTGCCCGGCTCCAAGAGCGTGCGCGGCGACCTGGCGCAGTTGCGCGAGCGCGGCTGGGACGAGGCAATCAGCCGCCACCTGCGTTATGGCGGCAAGGTCCTGGGTATTTGCGGCGGGCTGCAGATGCTCGGCCGACGGGTGCAAGACCCCTTGGGCCTGGAAGGGCCAGCGGGGGCCAGCGATGGCCTTGGCCTGCTGGATTTTGTCACCGTGCTGGAAGCCGAAAAGCAGCTGCGCAATGTTGCCGGCACCCTGCAACTGGAGCAGGCAGCCATCAGCGGTTACGAAATTCACGCCGGGGTAACCCAGGGACCGGCGCTGGAGCGCCCCGCGGTATTGCTCGACAACGGTCGCGCCGATGGCGCCATCAGCGCCGACGGGCAGATCCTCGCCACCTACCTGCATGGGCTGTTCGAGGCGCCGCATTGCTGCGCTGCACTGTTGCGCTGGGCCGGGCTGCAGGAGGTCGAACTGATCGACTACCACGCCCTGCGCGAACGCGACATCGAGCGCCTGGCCGACCTGGTCGAACAGCACCTGGACACCGCGCGCCTGCGCCAACTCTGCGGACTGAACTGAAATGCTCAACCTGATCCTTGGCGGCGCCCGTTCGGGCAAGAGCCGCCTGGCTGAACAACTGGCGATGCACAGCGGCCTGGCGGTCACCTACATTGCCACCAGCGAACCGCTCGACGGCGAGATGAATGCACGGGTGCAGTTGCACCGCGAGCGGCGTCCGGCCGAGTGGGCGTTGATCGAAGAGCCGCTGGAGTTGGCCCGGGTGCTGCGCGCCACTGCCTGTGCCGAGCGCTGCCTGCTGGTCGATTGCCTGACCCTGTGGCTGACCAATTTGCTCATGCTCGACAACCCCGAGCGCCTGGCGGCCGAACGCACGGCGTTGCTCGACTGCCTGGCGCAGTTGCCGGGCGAAATCATTCTGGTCAGCAATGAAACCGGCCTGGGCGTGGTGCCCATGGGCGAGCTGACCCGCCGTTATGTCGATGAAGCAGGCGCGCTGCACCAGGCCATTGCCGAGCGCTGCCAGCGCGTGGTGCTGACTGTCGCCGGCTTGCCGCTTACCCTGAAAGGACCTGCACTATGAGTCAAACCTGGTGGCTTGAAGCCTGTCGACCTGTCGATCAGAACGTTCGCGAACAGGCCCTGGCGCGGCAACAGCAACTGACCAAGCCGGCGGGCTCGCTGGGCCGCCTGGAGCAGCTCGCGGTGCAACTGGCCGGTTTGCAAGGCCAGCTCAAGCCGAGCGTCGAGCAGGTGTGGATCGCGATCTTTGCCGGCGATCACGGCGTGGTCGCCGAAGGTATTTCGGCTTACCCGCAAGCGGTGACCGGGCAGATGCTGCTCAACTTCGTCAGCGGTGGCGCTGCGATCAGTGTGCTGGCGCGGCAGCTGAATGCTCAACTGGAAGTGATCGACCTGGGCACCATCGACCTGGCGCTGGAGCTGCCGGGTGTACGTCACCTGCGCGTCGGCCCGGGTACGGCCAATTTTGCCCAGGTACCGGCGATGAGCTACGAACAGTGCGTGCAGGCTCTGCAGGGCGGGCGCGAGAGTGCCTTGCGCGCGGCTGCCAGCGGCGCCCGGCTGTTTATCGGCGGCGAGATGGGGATCGGCAACACCACCGCCGCCAGTGCCCTGGCCTGCGCCGTGCTCGGCTGCCCGGCCACGGAACTCAGCGGCCCGGGTACCGGGCTGGACGCCGCCGGTGTGCGGCACAAGGCCGAAGTTATCCAGCGGGCATTGCAGCAGCATGCAGCGCTGGGCGACGACCCGCTGCAGCGGCTGTTGTGTTTTGGCGGCTTCGAGGTCGCCGCGCTGGTCGGTGCCTACCTGGGCTGCGCCCAGGCCGGTGTTGCGGTGCTGGTGGATGGGTTTATCTGCACCGTTGCCGCGCTGGTGGCGACGCGTATCAATCCGGGTTGCCGCGACTGGCTGCTGTTCGGCCATCGTGGCGCTGAGCCGGGCCACCGCCGGGTGCTTGCCGAGCTCGGCGCCGAGCCGCTGCTGGAGCTGGGCCTGCGCCTGGGCGAGGGCAGTGGTGCGGCGCTGGCGGTGCCGGTGTTGCGCCTGGCCTGTGACCTGCACGGGCAGATGGCGACCTTTGCCGAAGCCGCGGTAGCGGATCGCCCGGCATGATCATCGACCTGCTGCGCCACGGTGAAACCGAACTGGGTGGCGGCCTGCGCGGCAGCCTCGACGATGCCCTGACCGACAAGGGCTGGGCGCAGATGCGCGCGGCGGTGAGTGATGCCGGCCCTTGGGATGCATTGGTCAGCTCGCCATTGCAGCGCTGCGCACGCTTTGCCCAGGAGCTTGGCGCGCAGTTGAACCTGCCGCTGCACTTGGCGCCGGGGCTGCAGGAGCTGCATTTCGGTGAGTGGGAAGGGCGTAGCGCAGCAGAGCTGATGCTCACTCACGAAGCCGAGCTCGGCCAGTTCTGGGCTGACCCCTATACCTATACACCGCCAGGCGGCGAGCCGGTGGTGGATTTCTGCGCACGGGTGTTGCAGGCCATCAGCGCCTTGCACCAGGCCCATGCCGGCCAGCAGTTGCTGCTGGTCACCCACGGCGGCGTCATGCGCCTGTTGCTGGCCCGTGCCCGTGGTCTGCCACGTGAGCAACTGCTGCAGGTCGAAGTGGCCCATGGCGCCTTGTGCCGCCTGGAGCTGCTGGCTGACGGCAGCCTGCGCGAGGTGCGCTGAGATGCTTGCGTTCTGGATCGCCCTGCAGTTTCTCAGCAGCTTGCCGGTACGCCTGCCGGGCATGCCGACGCCTGAGCAAATGGGTCGCTCACTGCTGTGCTACCCGCTGGTGGGGCTGTTGTTCGGGGTGGTGCTCTGGGGGCTGAACGCGCTGCTGGCCGGCAGCCCGGTGCTGCTGCACGCCGCCTTGCTGCTCAGTGCCTGGGTGCTGCTCAGCGGCGCCTTGCACCTGGACGGCCTGGCCGACAGCGCCGATGCCTGGCTGGGCGGTTTTGGCGACCGCGAGCGTACCTTGTTGATCATGAAAGACCCGCGCAGCGGGCCGATTGCCGTGGTCACCCTGGTACTGGTGTTGTTGCTCAAGTTCTGTGCCGTGCTGGCGTTGATCGAGCGAGGTGACGGGCTGCTGCTGTTGCTCGCACCGCTGATCGGCCGCGCGGCGTTACTGGGCTTGTTCCTGTGCACGCCCTATGTGCGCAGCGGCGGGCTCGGCCAGGCGCTTGCCGATCATCTGCCGCGCAGGGCGGGCAAGCTGGTGTTACTCGTCAGTGCTTTGGCCTGTGTGCTGCTGGCAGGGCTTAAGGGCATATGGGTGCTGCTGGTGGCCGCCATCGTCTTCGCCTGGCTGCGCCACGTGATGGTGCGCCGGCTGGGGGGCACCACCGGCGATACCGCCGGGGCACTGCTCGAGCTGCTGGAGCTGGCGGTATTGATCGCCCTGGTGCTGTGAGCGGTGAATAAAAGCTTGCAGTTGGCAAAGTGCGGGTATATACACGCACTATGTTGACCAGCGAATGCATCTGCACCCACCTGCGTCGTGCTGCCCGTGGGGTGAGCCGACACTACGACGAGGCCCTCGAAGGCTTCGGGATCAACGTCGCGCAGTTTTCCCTGCTGCGCCATTTGCGCCGCCTGGATCAACCGAGTATTTCCACCCTGGCCGACGCCATGGGCCTGGACCGCAGTACCCTGGGGCGCAACCTGCGGGTACTGGAAGCCGAGGGCCTGGTGGCCCTGGCCGAAGGGCAGGACCTGCGCAACCGCATCGTGTTGCTGACCGAGCAGGGCAGGGCGCGCCTGCAGGCGGCGGAACCGGCCTGGGAGCAAGCTCAAAGCGGCTTGGTCAAGACCCTCGGCGAAGGTCAGCGTGACGAACTGGTGCGCCTGCTGGAGCTGCTGGCCTGAGCGTTTTACGATTATAAGCGGGTATATACCCGCATAACCTTGCGGCACTGGAGACAACAAAAATGACATCGGTATGGCGAACCAGTGGGTGGATTCTGCTTGGCGCGGCGCTGATCCTGGCGTTGTCGCTGGGCGTGCGGCACGGCTTTGGCCTGTTCCTGGCGCCGATGAGCGCCGAGTTTGGCTGGGGCCGCGGCGTATTCGCCTTCGCCATTGCCTTGCAGAACCTGATCTGGGGCCTGGCCCAGCCGTTTGCCGGAGCCCTGGCCGATCGCCTCGGTGCGGCCAAGGTAGTGATGGTCGGCGGTATTCTTTATGCCGCCGGCTTGGTGCTGATGGGCATGTCCGACTCGGCCCTGACCCTGTCGCTCAGTGCCGGTTTGTTGATCGGTATCGGCCTGTCGGGCACCTCGTTTTCGGTGATTCTCGGTGTGGTCGGCCGTGCCGTGCCGCCCGAGAAGCGCAGCATGGCCATGGGTATCGCCAGCGCTGCCGGCTCTTTCGGTCAGTTCGCCATGCTGCCGGGAACGCTGGGCCTGATCGGCTGGCTGGGCTGGTCGCCGGCCTTGCTGGTGCTGGGCTTGCTGGTGGCCTTTATCGTGCCGCTGGTAGGGCTGCTACGTGATCGCCCGCTGCCCAGCCAGGGTAACGACCAGACCCTCGGCCAGGCCCTGCGCGAAGCCTGTTCGCATTCCGGCTTCTGGCTGCTGGCCCTGGGCTTTTTCGTCTGTGGCTTTCAGGTGGTGTTCATCGGTGTGCACCTGCCGGCCTATCTGGTCGACCAGCATCTGCCAGCGACCATCGGCACCACGGTGCTGGCGCTGGTCGGGCTGTTCAATATCGTCGGCACCTACACTGCCGGCTGGCTGGGCGGGCGCATGTCCAAGCCGCGCCTGCTGACCGCTCTGTACCTGCTGCGCGCGGTAGTCATCGTGTTGTTCCTGTGGGCGCCAATCAGCCAGTTCAGTGCTTACCTCTTCGGCATCGCCATGGGCCTGCTGTGGCTGTCGACCGTACCCTTGACCAACGGCACCGTGGCCACTCTGTTCGGTGTGCGCAACTTGTCGATGCTCGGCGGTATCGTCTTCCTGTTCCACCAGTTGGGGGCTTTTCTCGGTGGCTGGCTGGGCGGAGTGGTGTATGACCGCACCGGCAACTATGACCTGGTCTGGCAGATTTCCATCCTCCTCAGCCTGCTCGCTGCAGCGCTGAACTGGCCGGTACGCGAGCGCCCGGTGGCGCGCTTGCAGGCGCAAGCGGCATGAAGCCTGTTGTCGTTCGCAGCATGCTCGGCTTAGCCGCCCTGTTGCTGCTGGCGCTGGCCTGGTGGGGCTGGCATGAGGGCGGCCTGGCGTTGATGCAGTTGGGCATGGGCGTGTGCTAGGAGTACTCTGATTTCTCCGGGAACGTTCGAGGGAGAGAGAAGATGCGCACACGCTGGATGTTGGTTCCGCTGTTGACCCTGGCCGCCGCGGCCAATGCCCTGGCCGCCGCCTGCCCGGCGCTGCTCGACAGCAAGCTGCCGGCGCTGAGCGGCAAGGAGCAGATCGACCTGTGCCAGCGCTTTGCCGGCAAGCCGCTGGTGGTGGTCAATACCGCCAGCTATTGCGGCTTTGCTCCGCAGTTCGAAGGCCTGGAAAGCGTTTACAAGGAGTACCACGAACAGGGCCTGGAAATGCTCGGGGTGCCGTCCAATGACTTCAAGCAGGAAGACGCCGACGCCGAGAAAACTGCCAAGGTCTGCTATGCCAACTATGGCGTGACCTTCACCATGACCCAGGCCCAGCCCGTGCGCGGCGCCAATGCCACGCCGCTGTTCAAGGGGCTGGCCGAGCAAAGCAGCGCGCCGAAGTGGAATTTCTACAAGTACGTGGTCGATCGCCAGGGCAAGGTAGTGGCCAACTTCTCCAGCCTGACCAAGCCGGATGATCCGGCGTTCAGGGCGGCGATCGAAAAAGCCATCGCGTCCCAACCCTGAGCAGCAGCAGCAGCGTCAGTGGCTTGGGTGCACGGTCCAGGCCACCAGCTTGAGCACGATCGGGCGCACCACCAGTACACAGGCGAAGGCCACTGGCATCGCCAGTTGGTAGGCCTTGAGCACGTTGCCCAGGTAGTGCTCGTTGATGCCGGCGTTGGCGGCGGTGATCACGAAACACATCAACAGGGCCATGATTGCCGACATGAAGAAGGCGAACACGTAGGGGGTGGCGCGAACGCCGAGTTTGCGTCGGCTGCGGGCGCTGGTATTGGAGGTCATGCTGACTCCTTCCTGGTGAGTGAAGGTGCAGCCTAGCAAGGCGCTGCTGGACTGCGGTAGACGCCTTGGGCTTAGGTCTTTATAAAGAAGATCTTACGAATGCCTGGATCCCCGTCATGAACCTGCTCGGTTCGATCAAAAGTTTCATCAAGGTAGTCGAAGCCGGCAGCATTGCCGGTGGCGCCCGCAGCCTGGGCCTGAGTGCCGCCGCCGTGAGCCAGAATATCGCCCGCCTGGAAGCCCACCTGCAGGTGCGCCTGCTCTCGCGCACCACGCGCAGCATGGCCCAGACGCCCAGTGGCAGCCTGTACTACGACAAGGTCAAACACATCGAGCGCGATCTGGAGCAAGCCCAGCAAGCCGTCACTGCACCCGATTGCGAGCCTAAGGGGCGTCTGTGCATTGCCTCGTCTTCGGCGTTTGGCCGCCATGTGCTGGCGCCGCTGATTCCGGCATTCGGCGCGCGTTATCCGCAGCTTTCAATTGAATTGGTTACGAATGATCGACGGGTCAACCACGCTCAGGAAGGCGTCGATGTCAGTATCCGTATCCAGCCGCAGCTCGAAGACGGCCTGCTGGCCCGGCACATTGCCCGGGTACCGTTCATTTGCTGCGCGTCCCCGGGCTATCTGGCGGCTGCCGGCTGGCCACAATCACCCGAACAGCTCAAGGAACACCGCTGCCTGGTGTTCCGCTACCCGGTGGATGGGCGCTTCTTGCGCTGGGGTTTTATTCGCGAGGGCCTGCGTTTTGATGCCGAATTCGCCAATGTGCTGATTAGCGATGACATCGACGTACTGACGCAAATGGCCGTGCAGGATGGCGGCATTGCCCGCCTGGCCGAGTTCGTCGCCCGGCCCCTGCTCGAGCGCGGCCAACTGGTGGCGTTGTTCGAGTATTCGCAGCCAGCCAGGGCCTACGCCCAGACCGAACCGATGGATATCTACCTGTGCGTGGCCGACCGCTTTGCCCTGACGCCCAAGGTGCGCGCGTTCATGGAGTACCTTCAGCTTGAAGTCGGGCATGCCTGGCCGATTGATCAGGCGTAAAAAAACCGCCGATGAAGGCGGTTTTTCGTTGCGGCGCTGTTATCAGAAGCGATAGGTCAGCGACGCGCCAATGCCGTGAGCGCTGTTTTCGTACTTGGCGTTGTACGAACCCTTGGTCGGGCTGGCCAGGTTGACCTTGGTGTCTTCTTCCCACAGGTAGGAGTAAGCCAGGTCGATGGTCACGTCGTCGGTTGGGCTGTAGCCGGCGCCCAGGCTGAAGATCTTGCGATCGCCAGTCGGGATGCGTGGCGAACGGTCGTGGTTGTTGGTCGGCGACTGGTCGACGGTGAAGCCGGTACGCAGTACCCACTCCTTGTTCAGCTTGTAGGACGCGCCGATGGCGTGGGCCCAGGTGTCGTGCCAGTTCTGCTCTTCGCTGATGGTGCCGAACTGGCCGGCCAGCGGGGCAGGAACGTCGTTGGTGACGGTGATGGCTTCCAGGCGGCTCCAGCGGGTCCAGGTGCTACCGGCGTAGATAGTCCACTGGTCATCCAGTTCGTGGGTAACCGAGAAGTCGACCGACTCAGGGGTCTTGATTTTCAGTTCAGCATCGAACTTGCTGCCGCTGAACGGGCCGATCAGGGCGTTGTTGATCTTGGTGTTGCCTTCGAGCTTGTAGTCGACCATCGAGTGGTAGGTCAGGCCCAGGCGGGTCTTGTCGGTGGCCTGGACCAGCACGCCGATGTTGTAGCCGACGGCAGTGTCGTCACCCTTGATCTTCACTTCGCCATCGTTGAAACCCGGGGTGCGCGGGTTCAGGGTGTTGGCGCTCAACTCACCCTTGATCTTGTTGATGGTCGGGCCGAAACCGATCGATACCTTGTCGTTGAAGGCATAGCTGATGGTTGGCTGGAAGGTGACCACTTCGACGTGGCTTTTCTTGCCCCAGTAACGGCTGGCGGCAGTGCTCTCGTAGTCGGTGACCAGGCCGAACGGCGCGTAGACACCGAAACCTACGGTCCAGTGCTCATCCAGAGGCTTGACGTAGTAGCCCATGGGCACGCCAACGAACGGCACCATGTCGCCGTCGGTGGTGCCACCTGGGCGCCCGCCCCCGGAGATATCGGATTTGGCGATGACGGCGGCGCCGCCAACAGTGATCTGTTCGCGTTTCAGGCGCGACATACCGGCAGGGTTGCCGAATACGGTGCTGGCATCATCGGCAGAAGAAGAACGACCCGCGAAACCTGTGCCCATGCCACTGACGCTTTGTTCGTTGAGGGCAAAGCCACTGGCGAACAGTTGAGTCGAGGCGAGAGTGACGGCGAGGCTGAGAGAGGTTTTGAGCATTACTTTTTTCATTATTAGAACTCCTTGGGATCTCCGGGGCGAAAATTACCATCAGTTCGCCCGCAGCGCTATAGGCTGTATCGCAGGAGATAGAGCGGTTTTGTAGGACAATCCGACCAAAATGGCGGGAATTTTCCGATTATGGAAAGCAGTGACTCTCAGCAGGCTTGAAGAGTCACAGGAGCGATGCAGGTTTGCCAGGCGCAAGTGAAATCGCGCAGGCGTCCCTGGGGTTGGAAGGTTTGTCGCCAGATGCGTGCCAGGCCGAGCAGATCGTCGGCGGCGGGCAGTTTAGGGGCCTGTTCTTCGATCAGCATCCAGGCGATGGCTGTGGCGTAGCGCAGGTTGACGGTCAGCTCCAGGTGCGGGCCGCTGAGGAAGGCATGCTGGCTGGCCAGGCCGCGGACCAGGCTGGCGAGGTCCGGGTCGCGGGCCAGAAACTGGTCCCAAAGGCTTTGGTGGCGCAGTTCGCCAATGCGATACAGGCCGTGGCCGCGGCGGTCGTGCAATGCTGAGCCGAGTGCCGACTGGCTGGCGGCGACGCCGAGCAGCAGGGCTTCGGCGCTGGCGCAGTGGCGGCCCAGGTAGATCAGGGTCGGACGAATGACGAACTGGCTCAACTCGCTCGCGGCGATACCCATGATGCCCTCGAACTGGAAATTGGCCGGCGGACGCTGGAGCTTGGCAGCTGGTGAGTCGGTCAGGCCCGCCGGAAGCGGCCATTGCCGCTTGAGTTGAAGTGTAGTGTCATATTCACGCTGTAAAGGCCTGTTTTTAAAACATTTGCGGCTTTTAGTTATAAATCATATGCCGTACGGCAATTACCCAGCCCCTTCCTGCAGGCAATAAAAAGCCCCGCCAGAGGGCAGGGCTTGAGCGTTTGCAGCGTCGTGCGGATCAGGCCACCAGGGCCTGACGGGTACGCTCGATGACGGCCTGCAGCGGCTCGGCTTCGGAGTATTGCTCCGGGTACAGGCGCTCGCTGTGACGGGCAATGCCGTGCTCGTTGACCAGGGTGAAGCTGAAGCCGCCTTTGCGCGACGCCAGGATCAAGCAGTTCAGAGGGGCAAATGCCTGGGAAAGGGTGCGAATGGCAGCCTGAGTATGAGTAGAGTGATTCATAGTTATTAGATGTTCCTGCAATAGACACGGTTTCGATCCGTGCACATATAAAACGTTCCAGTGACGCGGGCATTTAAGCCAGTGCGAAGAACCTGACTGGAACAGGGCAGCCAGTTTTGGGCGCATTTATCATGTGGCGCTGGGGCTGACTGGTAGGTACGTCAGAGGGCAGGCAACAGCCAGGGTCGGGTTCAATGCCGCTGGGTGAAGATCCTGATCAATCTGCAGGTTGGTTCGGTCAGAGTAAGAAGTGATTTACCTGGGGAACCATCGAGTGGGCCGGTCCTGGTTTCAACAGGCCTGTCCGATGTGAGGGGGCAGGGCACTGTAAGGACTGCTTTGGCCAGAATTGACTTTCAGCTTGGTACTAACGGCGGCAAGACTACAGAAGTTTACCGGTTATGGCAAGCACTATCGCTTTTCGTTTGGCGAGCCGATCAGTATGTCGCGTTCCAGGCGGTCTGTGAAGTGCTAATTCACCGGCTTTGCAGTGCCTTGAGGCAGGGAACGTGTCAATTTCGTGCAGCGAAGTGCCTCGTTCAAGGGCGGTTGTACACACTTGGGGCGGCCGCTGTTACAGCACTGCAACAAGGCGGCAATTGGCCGCCAATGACTTGGCCGTAGCCTTAAGTCAATGAAAAAAAACACTAATTTTAGCTGGTGAAAAAATCGACAGTTTGACTGAAAGCCCCATTCCATAGGGGTTTGCGGGGTGGTTTAGGGGGTTGTCCACCGAGTTATCCACAGCTTCTGTGGATTGTCCCGAGCGCTTGCTCTAGGACGGGCGTGCCAGCTTTTTGTCCGGTGTCTGACAATCCTTCGACCGTCTTCTGTCAGGGGCAAAATGGTCGCCCTGACGTCAAGAAAAAAACACTGAAATATTTTGAAAAAAGTGTAGAAAAGCACCGGGCCATTGTCAGAAAAATGGAGTAGAGTGGCGCGCCTCTCGAGTTGCCTTCGCTGTTTTTTATGAAGTTTCGCTCCAAAACCCTCGTTGCCCCTGCTGCCCAGACGCCCCTGCCCGAGCCCAAGCGCTTCTCCTTGAAGGTTGCCTTGTGGTTGCTCGACAGCCCACGCCTGGGTGACAACCCCAACGTTAAACACTTTGCCGGACGCTTGCTCAAGCAGCCGGCGCGTCAGGGCGTGGTGGTGGCCCAGAGCCGCCTGGGGCAAATGCTTTGCCGTGATTGCGGCAATGCCCGCGACCGCCGGATCGGTCATGAGCTGCTGCGCCAGGCGGCGCGGGCCGGTGATCGCCGGGCTCAGCTCGAGTACGGCCGGCTGTGCACCCTGGGGCAACTGAACGAACCCGCCCAGGGCCGTTACTGGCTCGAGCAGGCGGCAGCCCAGGGTTCGCAGGAGGCCGTGCGCCTGCTCAGGCAATTGCCTGAAGCCTGAGTGCGGCGCGCAGGCCCAAGGCTGATAAGCTGAGCCGTTGATCGTTGGCCGAGGGAGATCGGGGTGGCTATGGCAGTGGATCTGACCAGCATTGTGCTGGGTATCGTGGTGGCGGCGGTGCCGTGTCTGGCGCTGGTACTGCAGGTGCAACGGCGCCTGAGTGCGCGCCAGGCCGAGGCGGCCTTGCTCGAGGAGCGCCTGAGCAGTGTGCAACTGGCCCAGGAAGGCCTGCTCGCCCAGCTCGATGCCAGCCGCGATGAAATCAGCGACCTGAGCCAGGCCAACGCCGCCAAGCAGGCCACCCTGGCCGCCCAGGCCCGCGAGCTTGAGCTGTTGCAGATCGATCGCGACGAAGCCCGCGACGCCGCCCACGCCTGGCAGCTCGAACGCGCCAGCCGTGAGGCCGAATTGCGCCGCCTGGACGCTCAGAGCGCAGCCCTGAGCGCCGAACTGCGCGAACAGCAGGAAAGCCACCAGCAACGCCTCGACGACCTGCAGGGCTCGCGAGACGAGTTGCGCGCGCAGTTCGCCGAAATGGCCACAAAGATCTTCGATGAGCGCGAGCAGCGCTTCGCCCAGACCAGCCAGCAACACCTTGGGCAGTTGCTCGATCCGCTCAAGGAGCGCATCCAGGCCTTCGAAAAACGCGTTGAAGACAGCTACCAGCAAGAAGCCCGCGAGCGCTTTTCGCTGGCCAAGGAACTGGAACGCCTGCAGCAGCTCAACCTGCGCCTGAGCGATGAAGCCACCAACCTGACCCAGGCGCTCAAGGGCCAGAAGACTCAGGGCAACTGGGGCGAGTTGATTCTGGAGCGGGTGCTGGAGCACGCCGGGCTTGAGAAGGGCCGCGAATACCAGACTCAGGTCAGCCTCAAGAGCGCCGACGGTGAGCGCTTCCAGCCCGACGTACTGATTATGCTGCCGGGCGACAAGCAGGTGGTGGTCGACTCCAAGGTCAGCCTGACCGCCTACCAGCAGTATGTTGCCGCCGACGACAGCGAGATCGCCCAGGCGGCGCTCAAGCAGCACGTGCTGTCGCTGCGCAACCATGTCAAAGGTTTGTCCGGTAAGGATTACAACCGCCTCGAAGGTTTGCACAGCCTGGATTTCGTCCTGCTCTTCGTGCCCATCGAGGCGGCGTTCTCGGCCGCCCTGCAAGCAGAGCCGAACCTGTTTCAGGAGGCCTTCGACCGCCAGATCGTGATCGTCAGCCCGACCACCCTGCTGGCTACCTTGCGGGTCATCGACAGCCTGTGGAAGCAGGAACGCCAGAGCCAGAACGCCCGGGAAATTGCCGAGCGCGCCGGCTGGCTGTACGACAAGTTTGTGCTGTTCATCCAGGACCTGGACGAGCTGGGCAACCGCCTGCAGCAGGTCGACAAAGCCTACAGCGCAGCGCGCAACAAGCTTTGCGAAGGGCGCGGCAACCTGATCAGCCGCAGCGAACAGCTCAAGCTGCTCGGCGCCCGGGCCAGCAAGAGCTTGCCGCCCGACCTGCTCGAACGGGCCATGAGCGAAGGCGACCCGCTGGCCGCCAGCGCCCTTACTGGACCAGGCTCAGATGCCGATTGAGCAGGGCGCGCAGGGCCGCCGGCTTGACCGGCTTGGCCAGGTAGTCGAGGCCGGCGGCATGCACCTGGGCGACCATCTCGCTGCGCCCGTCGGCGCTGATCACCACGCCAGGGACCGGCTCGCCCAGGCGCGTGCGTAGCCAGGCCATCAGCTCGGTGCCGACCTCGCCGTCGTCCAGGTGGTAGTCGACCAGCGCCAGGTGCGGGCGCAGGCCGCTTGCCAGCAAGGCTTCGCACTCTGCACGGTTGCGCGCAGTGGACACCTGGCAACCCCAGCGGCTGAGCAGGCTGTTCATGCCGATGAGGATGCTGTCTTCGTTGTCGACGCACAGCACCTGCATGCCGGCCAGCGGCTGTCCGGCCTGCTCGGCAGGGCTCGCCACCGCGACCGCCGGCGCCGTGGCCAGCGGCACGCTGACGCGAAACACGCTGCCCTTGCCCGGCCACGATTTCACCTCCAGCGGATGCCCAAGGACCTTGCACAGGCCGTCGGCGATCGCCAGGCCAAGCCCCAGGCCTTTTTCTGCGCGGGTCTGGTGGCTGTCCAGGCGTTTGAACTCCTCGAAAATCACCTGCAGCTTGTCATCGGCGATGCCGCTGCCGCGGTCCCAGACCTCCAGCCACAAGCGTCCTTGCTGACGGCGCACACCGAGCAGAATCGGGCTTTTGCCGTAGCGGAAGGCGTTGGTCAAAAAGTTCTGCAGGATGCGCCGCAGCAGCTTCATGTCGCTCTGTACCCGCAGGCGACTGCCGCGCAGGCGGAAATCCAGGCCTTGCTGCTGGGCCAGCACTTTAAATTCGGCGCCGAGGGTGTCGAACAGCTCGTTGAGGGCGAAGGGTTTGACGTCCGGGGTGATCTTGCCGTTTTCCAGGCGAGAGATGTCCAGCAGGTCGCTGATCAGCTCTTCGGCCGAACGCAACGAGCTGTCCATGTGCTGGACCAGTTGCTGGGCATCGGCCGACAAGCCATCGCCCTGATGCGACAGCGCCGCCGAGAACAGCCGCGCGGCGTTCAGCGGCTGCATCAGGTCGTGGCTGACCGCTGCGAGGAAGCGGGTCTTGGACTGGTTGGCGGCCTCGGCGTGGCTCTTGGCTTCGCTCAGGGCCTGGTTCAGTTGCGACAGTTCATGGGTGCGTTCTGCAACCCGTTGTTCCAGGCTTTCGTTGGCGCCCTTGAGCGCCTGTTCGGCTTCGCGGAACGGGGTGATGTCGGTAAAACTCATGACGAAACCACCGCCGGGCATCGGGTTGCCGATCAGCTCGATCACCCGGCCGTTGGGGAACAAGCGCTCGGAGGTGTGCGCGCGGCCCTGGCGCATCCAATGCAGGCGCCTGGCCACGTGCACCTGGGCCTCGCCCGGGCCGCACAGGCCGCGCTCGGCGTTGTAGCGGATGATGTCGGCAATCGGCCGGCCGACGCTGATCAGCCCGTCGGGGTAATTGAACAGCTCCAGGTAGCGGCGGTTCCAGGCCACCAGGCGCAGCGACTGGTCGACCACGCTGATGCCCTGGCTGATGTTCTCGATCGCCCCTTGCAGCAGGGCGCGGTTGAACTGCAGCACTTCCGAGGCTTCGTCGGCGATGCGCACCACGTCCTCAAGCTGCATGTCGCGGCCTTCGATCGCGGCCTTGACCACCGCGCGGGTCGAGGAGGTGCCCAGTACACCGGCAAGCAAGCGCTCGGTGTGTTCGATCCAGTCGCCGTCGGCGTTCTGGTTGGGGTTGAAACCCTTGCCCTGGCGGTAGGCAAAACGGATGAAGCTTTGCCGCGCGCGCTCTTCACCGACAAAGCGTGCGGCCAGGTGCAGCAGGTCGTCGATCTGCACCGCCAGCAGCGAACGGCTGCTGGGGCGGGCACTGGTCTGCTGGCCGATGAAGCGCCCGGCCTGCCAGTGCTCGGACACCCGCGTGCGCGAGAGGATCGATACCCAGGCGAACAGGGTGAAGTTGCCCGCAAGCGACAGCACCACGCCCTGGGTCAGCGGCGTGATCGGCAGGTTCAGCGGGTTGCCATGCAGCCAGGCCAGGCCCGGGAACAGCTCCAGCGACCAGCCCAGGCTATGGGCGGCAATCGGCAACACCAGGGTGTAGAACCACAGGAACACCCCGGCGGCCAGCCCCGCGAACACCCCGCGGCGGTTGGCCTGCTTCCAGTACAGGGCGCCGAGCATGGCCGGGGTCAGCTGGGTCACGGCGGCAAACGCCACCTGGCCGATGGTCGCAAGGCTTGCGGTAGAGCCGAGCAGGCGGTAGCTGACATAGGCCAGCAAAAGGATGACGACGATGGTCACCCGGCGCACCGAGAGCATCCAGTGGCGGAAGGCCTCGAACGGGCGCTCGGCATTGTTGCGCCGCAGCAGCCAGGGCAGCAGCATGTCGTTGGAAACCATGGTCGACAGCGCCACGGCCTCGACGATGACCATGCCGGTGGCCGCCGACGCGCCGCCGATAAAGGCCAGCAGCGCCAGCGCCGGATGCGCTTCGGCCAGCGGCAGGCTGATCACGAAGGAGTCGGGCAGCACCGAGTCAGGCAACAGCATCTGCCCGGCCAGGGCGATCGGCACCACGAACAGCGCAGCGAGGATCAGGTACATCGGAAACACCCAGCGCGCCAGGCGCAGGTCCTGGGGTTCGATGTTCTCTACCACGGTGACGTGGAACTGGCGCGGCAGGCAGATGATCGCCATCATCGCCACGCCGGTCTGCACGATCATCGACGGCCAGTTGATGGTCTCGTTCCAGAAGCCTTCCAGGCGTGGCGCCAGTTGCGCCTTGCTGAACAGGTCTTCGAAACCGTTGAACAGACCGAAGGTGACGAAGGCGCCGACGGCGAGGAATGCCAGCAGTTTTACCAGCGATTCGAAGGCAATCGCCAGGACCATGCCGCGGTGGTGCTCGGTGACGTCCAGGCTGCGGGTACCAAAGACAATCGAGAACAGCGCCAGCACCAGCGACACCACCAGTGCGGTGTCCTGCACGCGGCTGCCGGTGGCGTCGGCGCCGGCACCGATCAGCAGGTTGACGCCAAGCACGATACCCTTGAGCTGCAGGGCGATGTACGGCAGCACGCCGATCAGGCAGATCAGCGCCACCACCACCGCCAGGCTCTGGGATTTGCCATAGCGGGCGGCGATGAAGTCGGCGATCGAGGTGATGTTTTCCTGTTTGCTGATCAGCACCATCTTCTGCAGCACCCAGGGCGCAAACAACAACAGCAAGACAGGGCCCAGGTAGATCGGCAGGAACGCCCAGAGTTGTTCGGCGGCCTGGCCGACGGCGCCGAAGAAGGTCCAGCTGGTGCAGTACACCGCCAGCGACAGGCTGTACACCCAGGCACGCAGACGCGGCGGCAACGGTGTGCTGCGGCGGTCGCCGTAGAAGGCGATGGCGAACATGATGGCCATATAGGCCAGGGCGACCACGGCGATCAGCCCACTGGACAGCGACATGACAACTCCGAAACAAAAGGGTGATTCCAGCCTGACAGCGAACCTCGATCAATCAGTCTGGCACGCCGCAAAGGCTTCGTCAGCGCCGACGATGGTCGCAGTGGCAGAGCGTCGCAGGTCTTAGCCGGGCAAGGCCAGGTCAAGCAGGCTGTAGAGCTGTTCCAGAGTCGGCGGGGCTTCGGCGAACAAGGTGCGGTAGACGGTCGGTGCGACGAGCAGATCCAGTAGGCGCTCGATGTCCGGCAGGGCCTCGCCGCGCGCCTGGGCGCGGTCGAGGATGACCTGCAGTTGCCCGCGCAGGATGTTGGTGCAGTAACCCGGGCAGGCGCTGCTGAGCACGTCGCGCATCAGGTTGCGGCCGGGCTCGGAGGTGATTTCGTCGAGGTACTGTTCGGCCCAGGCGCGCAGGTCGGTGCGCAGCTCGCCGGTGTCCAGCGGCGCCACGTCGGGCAGCACGCGCTCGACGGCGACGTCAGCGAGCAAGGCGGCCAGTTCGCCCCAGCGCCGGTAGATGGTCGACGGGGTGACGCCGGCGCGAGCGGCAATTTGCGGCACGGTCAGGCTCGCGCGGTCCTGCTCCTTGAGCAGTTCGCGTACCGCCGCATGTACCGATGCCTGCACACGGGCGCTGCGCCCACCCGTGCGAATACCTTCTTTAATCGCCATCGGTCGACCTTAACACAAAGGGTTTGCGTTAAGGAATGAAGGCGAGCAGACTGCGCAAAAGCTAAATAATTGCTTTAGCGGAGTGCTGATCATGTTCATGTTGTCCAAAGCCCCAGCCTCACGGCGATTTCGTCTGATGTTTTTGGCTATTGCCCTGCTTGGGTTTCTTGCCGCCTCGAGCACCCCGACGCCTTTGTATCATCTGTACCAGCAAGCGTGGCAGTTCTCGGCGGTGACCCTGACGCTGATCTTCGCCGTGTATGCGCTCAGCCTGCTGGCGGCGCTGTTGACGGTCGGTTCGCTGTCGGACTACCTGGGGCGGCGGCCGCTGATCTTCACTGCCTTGGTGCTGGAAAGCGTTTCCATGCTGTTGTTCCTGCAGGCCGACAGTGTCGGTTGGTTGATTGCTGCGCGGATTGTGCAAGGCTTCGCCACCGGCATGGCCACCAGTGTGCTGGGCGCTGCGTTGCTGGATATCGACCGCGAGCAGGGACCGCTGGTCAATAGCCTGACACCCTTGCTCGGCATGGCCAGTGGCGCCCTGGGTACCAGTTTGCTGGTGGAATTTGCGCCATGGCCGCTGCGTTTGGCCTACTGGCTGTTGCTCGGGCTGTTCGTGGCCTTGGCCTTGCTGGTGTGGCATCTGCCCGAGAGCGTCAGCCGCCAGCCCGGCGCCCTGGGATCCTTGCGCCCGGCCCTGCATGTACCGCACCAGGCGCGGGCTGCGGTGTGGCGGATGTTGCCGGTGAACGTCGCCGGTTGGGCGCTGGGTGGGTTCTTCCTGTCGCTGGCGCCATCACTGGCGCGCGAGGCCACCGGGGCAACCTCGAATTTGGTGGGTGGCGGCCTGGTAGCGGCGTTGACAGTGACCGGTGCCGTGGCGATCTACAACCTGCGCCAGCGCCCGGCCGGGCAGATCCTGCGCCTGGGCACCGCGGTGTTGCCGGCCGGCATGCTGTTGATCCTGCTGGCGTTGCATCGCGGTGAACTGGGGCTGTTTTTCCTGGCCACGGTAGTCACCGGCACTGGCTTTGGCGCCAGCTTCCTCGGCGCGTTACGCAGCATCATGCCGCTGGCCGAAGCCCACGAGCGTGCTGGGCTGATGGCGACGTTCTATGTGCTGAGCTACCTGGCGTTTTGCGTGCCCGCCATGCTGGCCGGGTGGATGGTGCGCAGCTTCGGCCTGGTGCCGACCGGCGAGGTGTACGCCTTGGGGGTCATCGTCTTGTGCGCCGTGGCGGCGGTTCTGAGTTTGCCGCTGCAGGCTTTGTCCCGCGGCTGACGGTACTGGCGTCATCGCCGGCAACGCCGGCTCCCACAATAGATCTGCTTGTACCGGACCCTGTGGGAGCTGGCCTTGCCAGCGATCGAGCGCGTAGCGGTCGCAATCCCCTCAGTGCCGAGCCCCCAGGTAATAGAACAGCGCCGCCAGCAACACCGAAAGAATCAGCAGGTAAAAGGTCGCCACCGGCACCAGATGAGCCAGGGCAAAGCCGCAGATCACCGGGCCCAGCGCCGCGCCGAGGTTGGACAGGTTCTGTGCGCCGTAATACACGCCGCGCAGATGTTCCGGGGCAATGCTGTCGATGAACATGTACTCGGCGGGGATGACGATGATTTCGCCAAGGGTGAACACCAGCATCGCCAGGCACCAGACCAGCAGCGTTTGCGCCAGCGAGAAGCCCAGCAGCCCGACCAGGAACAACGCCATGCCGGCGATCAGCCAGGGCATCAACTGGCGGCTGCTGATGCGCCGGCCAATCACGTACTGCAAGGCAATCACCGTCACCGCGTTGGTGGCTACCAGGTAGCTGATGTAGCGCGCCGCCTCGCTGGCGCTGCTGGTCACCACCAGGTACTGCGACAGGTAGGCGGTGAACTGCCCGAACACCACCGCGCTCAAGGCGCCACCGAGGGTGAAGCAGATCAGCCGGCGATCTTTGACCAGTTGCACGCCAACGCTGAAGAAACCGGCCTGTTCGCCGCCTTCGACCCGCGCCCGCGCCACGCGCTCGCCCCAGCGTTGGTAGCTCAGGCACATGGCCAGGCCCAGCAACGCCGAGAGCAAGAACGGCAGGTGATCATCCAGCAGCACCAGCGCCACACCGACAAAGGGCCCAACCGCGTAGGCGACGTTGCTCAGGGTGTACTTGATCGAGAACACCTCGCTGCGCTCTTCCAGCGGCAGCAGTGCACAAAAGCCAGCTTTTGCGGCGATGTCCACTACCGCCAGGGCCAGGTTGATCAGCACCAGGCAGGTGAAGAACAGGCTAAGTTCGCGGCTGACCACCGCGCCAATAAAGGCCAAAGTAAAGGTCAGGGTCGCGGCGATTATCACCGTGTAGCTGCGCAGGGTGTCGATCAGGTAGCCGCCATACAGGCTCAGCAACGAGGCGACGATCAGTGCACCGCCGATCATCAGGCCGATGCCGCTGATATCCAGGGCAAAGTTCTGCGCCAGGTAGACCACCAGGTAGGGCAGGGTAATTGCACGGGCGAGGGTGAGGATGAAGGTCGTTACCAGCAGCAGGCGTACCTGCGCCGAGTAACCTTTGAGAGCGGTGAGCATTGAGTGACCACGTCCTTGTTGTTATCGCTGCCGAGCATACGCCGCTGGCAGTGAAATTTGTATATCTGTAAAACCGATAACAGATAGAGAAAATACCCGTTATATAGATATATTTTCCCGGCCTAAGATGGATACAACCTCACCGGAGGACAGGAGAATCCATCATGTCTTGCAGCCAAACCCGCACCTCGCCGTTACGCCCGCTGAGCCAGCTGGCGCACCCGCGTGAAGTGATCCGTCAGTTCACCCCCAACTGGTTCGCCGCGACCATGGGCACCGGCGTACTCGCCCTGGCCCTGGCACAGGTCGATGTACCAGTTCTGCACCACCTGGCCGAATCGCTGTGGTTGCTGACCATCGGCCTGTTCGTGCTGTTTACCCTGCTGTACACCGCGCGTTGGATCATGTTCTTTGACGAAGCGCGGCGGATCTTCGCCCATTCCACCGTATCGATGTTCTTCGGCACCATCCCCATGGGCCTGGCGACCATCCTCAACGGCTGCCTGGTGTTCGGCATCAACCGCTGGGGCGAGGGCATCCTGCCGTGGGTCGAGGCGCTGTGGTGGTTCGACGTCGGCCTGGCGCTGCTGTGCGGCGTGGCCATTCCCTACCTGATGTTCACCCGTCAGGAACACAGCATCGACCAGATGACCGCCGTGTGGTTGCTGCCGGTGGTGGCGGCGGAAGTGGCCGCTGCCAGCGGCGGCCTGCTGGCGCCGCACTTGATGGATACGCACACGCAGTTCCAGGTGCTGATCACCAGCTATGTGCTGTGGGCAGTGTCGTTGCCGGTGGCGTTCAGCATCCTCACTATCCTCATGCTGCGCATGGCCCTGCACAAACTGCCGCAGGCCAATATGGCCGCGTCGAGCTGGCTGGCCCTGGGGCCGATCGGTACCGGTGCTCTGGGCATGTTGCTGCTGGGCGCCGATGCCCCGGCGGTCTTCGCCGCCAACGGCCTCGGCAACCTGGGTGACATCGCTCGTGGCCTGGGCCTGATCGCCGGCATCGTGCTGTGGGGCGCGGGGCTCTGGTGGCTGCTGACTGCCGTGCTGATCACCCTTCGTTACATCCGTCATGGCATGCCGTTCAACCTCGGCTGGTGGGGCTTTACCTTCCCGCTCGGGGTGTACACCCTGGCTACCCTGAAACTGGCGAACTGGCTGGGCCTGGGCTTCTTCCATGACATGGGCATGGTGCTGGTGGTAGCGCTGGCGGCGCTGTGGTTGCTGGTTACTGCCCTGACCTTGCGCGGCGCCTGGCATGGCGAGCTGTTCGTATCGCCATGCATTGCCGGGCTGAACAAGTAGATTGCATTTACCTGGGTGTTTGTGGCTTTGTGCGGCCTGCGCGTATCCAATAACAAAGCCCCACTCAGGTACACGGACGATGAGTCAATCTTCACAATTCAGCCTGCTTGGCAAACGGCGCTTCTTGCCGTTCTTCGTCACCCAGTCGCTGGGTGCGTTCAACGACAACCTGTTCAAGCAGTCGGTCATCCTGCTGTTTCTCTACAAGATCGCCAGCCCCCACGGTCAGGACACTGCCATCTGGGTCAATGCCTGCGCCTTGATGTTCATCCTGCCGTTCTTCCTGTTCTCGGCGCTGGCCGGGCAGTTTGGCGAGAAGTACGCCAAGGACGCTTTGATCCGCGTGATCAAGCTGGCCGAGATCGCGATCATGGCGGTCGGGGCCATCGGCATCCTGAACCAGATCCCGGGGCTGATGCTCCTGGCGTTGTTCGGCATGGGTACCCACTCGGCGCTGTTCGGCCCGGTGAAGTATTCGATCATGCCCCAGGCCTTGCGCGAGCAAGAGCTGGTCGGCGGCAATGGCCTGGTGGAAATGGGCACCTTCCTGGCGATCCTGGCCGGTACCATTTGTGCCGGGGTGCTGATGTCCAGTGTCAATTACGGCATCTGGGCCGCGTCGGCGGTGGTGCTGGTGGCGGTGCTGGGCTACCTGGCCAGCCGCGGCATCCCGCGCGCCGCAGCGTCCACCCCGCAGCTTAAACTCAACTGGAACATCGCCAGCCAAACGATGGCCACCTTGCGCATGGGCCTCAAGCAGACGCCGGCGGTGTCGCGCTCGATCGTCGGCAACTCGTGGTTCTGGTTTGTCGGTGCGGTGTACCTGACGCAAATCCCTGGTTACGCCCAGCAATGGCTGCATGGCGACGAGACCGTGGTGACCCTGATCCTTACCCTGTTCTCGGTGGGCATCGCCGTCGGCTCGTTGCTGTGCGAGCGCATGAGTGGGCACAAGGTGGAAATCGGCCTGGTGCCGTTCGGCTCCTTTGGCCTGAGCCTGTTCGGCTTGCTCTGGTGGTGGCACTCCGGCGAGATCCAGCCGGCGGCCGCGCCGTATGACTGGCTGGCGGTGCTGGGCATTGCCCAGGCCTGGTGGGTGCTGGGGTCGATTCTCGGCCTGGGCGTGTTCGGTGGCTTCTATATTGTGCCGCTGTATGCGCTGATCCAGTCGCGTACCCCGGAGGATCAACGCTCGCGGGTGATTGCCGCCAACAACATCCTCAACGCGCTGTTCATGGTGGTCTCGGCGATCTTCAGCGTGGTGCTGCTGAGTTTCCTCAAGCTGAGCATTCCGCAGCTGTTTCTGGTGGTGTCGCTGCTCAATATTGCGGTGAATTTCTACATCTTCCGCATCGTTCCCGAGTTCACCATGCGCTTCATGATCTGGCTGCTCAGCCATTCCATGTACCGCGTCGAGCACCGCGATTTGCAGCAGATTCCTGATCAGGGTGCGGCGCTGCTGGTGTGCAACCATGTGTCGTTCGTCGATGCGTTGCTGATCGGTGGGGCGGTGCGCCGACCGATTCGCTTCGTCATGTACTACAAGATCTACCGCTTGCCGGTGCTCAACTTCATCTTCCGCACCGCCGGCGCGATTCCGATTGCCGGGCGCAATGAAGATGCCCAGACCTACGAGCGGGCCTTCAAGCAGATCGCTGCGTACCTGGCCGATGGCGAGCTGGTGTGCATCTTCCCTGAAGGCAAACTGACCAGCGACGGTGAAATCGACGAGTTCAAGGGCGGCTTGCGGCGGATCATCGAGCAGACGCCGGTACCGGTGATCCCGATGGCGTTGCAGGGCTTGTGGGGGAGTTTCTTCAGTCGCGATCCGGCCAAGGGCTTCTTTCGCCGCTTGTGGTCGCGGGTGACTCTGGTGGCCGGTTCTGCCGTTCCGGTAGAAGCGGCAGAGCCGGCGCTGCTGCGTGAGCGGGTCAGCGCCTTGCGCGGCGACTCACGCTGACAGGGTAGGGCGGGGTCAGCTGGCGCTGACCTTGAGCCCGACCAGGCCACAGATGATCAGCGCCACGCTGACCAGGCGCACCAGGGCCATGGATTCGCCGAACAGGATGATCCCGGCGATCACCGTGCCGACGGCGCCGACCCCGGTCCAGATGGCATAGGCGGTGCCCAGCGGCAGTTCTTTCATGGCCAGGCCCAGCAGGCCGAGGCTGATGACCATGGCGCCGATGGTGAGTACGGTGGGTAGCGGACGGGAAAAGCCGTCGGTGTATTTCAGGCCGACGGCCCAGCCGACTTCGAACAGGCCGGCGAAAAACAGGATAATCCAGGACATGCAGAGTCTCCATCAAGTGATGGGGCCGTCCCCGGAATGGTCACGCGGTGCGTCGTGAGGCCGTCCTCACAGGGGGCATAAGCTATCAGCTGCAAGCGACAAGCTGCAAGCAAAGGCAGCGCGCATGGCTGTTGCTCTTTCTTGCAGCTTGAAGCTTGCAGCTTGCAGCTTAAAGTCAGATCCCCTGCGGGATCTCCTCCCCACCCAACGCCTCGAACAGCGCCGGCAGGAACTCGCCAAAGGTCAGCATCATCAGGGTGAAGCTGGCATCGAGCTGGCCCAGGGCCTCGTCGCCGCCGTCTTCTTCGGCCTGGTCCTGCAGCAGTTCTTCAAAGCGCAGGCGCTTGATGACCATTTTATCGTCGAGCACGAACGACAGTTTGTCCTGCCAGGCCAGCGACAGCTGGGTGACCACCTTGCCGGTACCCAGGTGCAGCTGGATCTCGTCGCTGGTCAAATCCTGGCGCTTGCAGCGCACGATGCCGCCGTCTTCGTGGGTGTCGCGCAGTTCGCACTCGTCCAGTACATAGAAGTCCGGCGCCGCTTGCTGGGTCTTGACCCAGTCGGTCATGGTCGCGCTCGGGGCGATCTTGACGGTCACCGGGCGCACCGGCAGCGAGCCGATGACTTCACGCAGGGTCGATAGCAGGTCTTCGGCACGCTTGGCGCTGGCCGAGTTGACCAGGATCAGGCCTTGCTTGGGGGCTATGGCGGCGAAGATCATCGAGCGGCGAATAAAGGCGCGCGGCAGGAAAGCCTGGATGATCTCGTCCTTGATCTGGTCGCGCTCCTTCTTATAGACCTTGCGCATCTGCTCGGCTTCGATCTCGTCGATCTTCTCTTTAACCGCATCGCGCACGACGCTGCCGGGCAGGATGCGTTCTTCTTTGCGCGCGGCGATCAGCAGGAAGTCACCGCTGACATGCACCAGAGGCGCGTCTTCACCTTTGCCGAACGGGGCGACGAAGCCGTACGTGGTCAACTCCTGGCTGGCGCAGGGGCGAGCCGGCTTGCTGGCCAGAGCGGTTTCCAGTGCCTCGGGGTCGAACGGGATGTCCTGGGTCAGGCGGTAGGTCAGCAGGTTTTTGAACCACATGGGGTGAATCTCTCCTCAACACATAAGGAGGGCATTAAACTCCGAGCGGACGCTTCAGGCCAAGCACCGCTAAGTCTTTGGAACGCCTGAAAAAATTTTTTAAAAAAGTGCTTGCCAGAGTGTTCGGTGCTCCGTAGAATGCGCGCCACACCGAGACGAAGGGTGATTAGCTCAGCCGGGAGAGCATCTGCCTTACAAGCAGAGGGTCGGCGGTTCGATCCCGTCATCACCCACCACTTCTCAGTGTATCGCGCAGCGGTAGTTCAGTCGGTTAGAATACCGGCCTGTCACGCCGGGGGTCGCGGGTTCGAGTCCCGTCCGCTGCGCCATATTTAGCTTCAGGGCCCACTGAACACCCTGAAGCCACAAAGAAAGCGACCTTAGGGTCGCTTTTTTTGTTTCCGGAATTCGTCCAGAATCCACCAGTACGCTGGGACGCTACTGTTTTTCTCCGTGCCAGCCCCACTTCTGAGCAAGAGATCGCACATGCAGGATGCAAGCACTTCCCCGGCGCCAATGCTGGGTATCGACCTGGGCACCACCAATAGCCTGGTGGCGGTCTGGCGGGATGGCCGGGCACAACTGATCCCCAACGCCCTTGGCGACGTGCTCACGCCTTCAGTGGTCAGCCTCGACGAAGACGGTAGCATCCTGGTCGGCAAGGCCGCCCGTTCACGCCTGACCACCCATCCGCAACGCACGGCTGCTGCCTTCAAGCGGTTCATGGGCAGCGAGAAAAAGATCAGCCTCGGTGAACAGGCCTTCAGCCCCGAAGAACTCTCGGCGCTGGTGCTCGGTGCGCTCAAGGCCGATGCCGAGGCCTTCCTTGGTTGCCCGATCAGTGAAGCAGTGATTTCCGTGCCGGCTTACTTCAGCGACGAGCAGCGCAAGCGCACCAGCTTTGCCGCCGAGCTTGCCGGTTTGAAAGTCCAGCGCCTGATCAACGAACCGACTGCCGCAGCCATGGCCTACGGCCTGCACGAGCAGAAGTTCGAACGCACGCTGATCTTCGACCTCGGTGGCGGCACCTTCGACGTCACCGTGCTCGAATACGCGCTGCCGCTGATCGAGGTACATGCCTCGACCGGCGACAACTTCCTCGGCGGCGAAGATTTTACCGGCGCCTTGCTGCAGGCCTGCCTGCAAGACTGGCAGCTCAAGCCGACGATGCTCGCGCCACAAGCCCTGGCCAGCCTTGCCGATGCCATTGAGCAGCTCAAGTGCAAGCTGGGCGAGGGTGAGCAGCACCTGAGCTGGAACGGTGACGGCGTCAGCCGCCAGTGGTCGCTCGATGAAGCCCGCGCGCAGAAGATCTGGGCGCCCTTGCTGGCGCGGATTCGTGCGCCGATCGAACAGGCCCTGCGCGATGCCCGCTTGCGCGCCAGCGACCTCGACAGCCTGGTGCTGGTGGGTGGTGCCACGCGCATGCCGGTGGTCCAGCAGATGGTCTCGACCCTGTTCGGCCGCCTGCCGTACCGCCACCTCGACCCGGACACCATCGTTGCCCTCGGCGCCGCCACCCAGGCAGCGTGCAAGGCGCGCGATTCGGCGATCGAAGAGCTGATCCTCACCGATGTCTGCCCCTATACCCTGGGGATTGCCGCGATGGACGGTGAATACCAGACCGAAGTCTTTGCGCCGATCATCGATCGCAATACGGTGATCCCTACCTCACGGATCAAGCCGTTCTACAGCACCCATGTTGAGCAAAAAGCCATCAGCATCCGCGTCTATCAAGGCGAGCGGCCGTGGGTCGAAGACAACATCTTTGTTGATTCCTTCAACATCCCGCTGACCCCGAACGGCAAGATCCAGCGCCTGGACGTGCGTTTCAGCTATGACATCAACGGCCTGCTGGAAGTCGATGTGACCTTGCCGCAGACGCGCGAACAATTCAGCCACGTGATCGATCGCAGCCCCACCGGGCTGGATGACGAGGCGCGCCAGGCCAGTCATGAGCGCCTGGCCGGGCTGAAGATCCACCCACGCGACGCCTTGCCCAACCGCACCTTGCTGGCCCGCCTGGAACGGGCCTGGGCACAGAGCCTGGGGGCTGAGCGCGATGCAATTGGCGACTGGCTCAAAGAGTTCAGCGCGATCCTGGCCGGCCAGGAGTCGACCGAGATCGCCGGTGCCCGCCAGCGCCTCATCGAGGCGCTGGACGACATGCGTTACTGACCGTTGAGCCGCCGCAGGGCAGCCTGCAGACCACCCTGCAGGGTGTCCTGGGGCTGATCGCCGGGCGGCACGCCGTAACGGTTGGGCAGCGGTTCCCCGGGTAGCAGCAACAGCACCAGCGGCAAGAACTGCAGGAACGGGATCAGCATCACGAAGATGATCATCATCGGGATGCCCCGGCCAATGTCGTGCAGGCGACGCAGGGTGGCGCTGCCAAGCACGCCGACGAACAGCAGGCCAAAGAAGATCTGCTCGATCGCGCTGCCGGCCATCAGGGTCAGGATCGGCCCGAGAAGGATGCTCACGGCCACCTGCACACCATAGCCCTTGCGGCCCAGGCGGCTGCCCAGTTTCCACAGGTGCGCGGCAGGTACCGGCTGGCTGCCGGAGTTCTCCAGCAAAAGGCGCTCGGACCACGACAGCAAGGCGGTGAGCGCTGCGCGAATGCCGGCGTCCATGCCCGGGTAATCCTTGCCGCGCTGCAGCTCTTTGAGCACCTTGGCCCGCGGCACCCCGGCGCGGCCGTAGCGGGCCAGGTCCTTGAGGCTGTCGAGCATGCTGTAGAACAGCGTGCTGTTGATCAGTTCGTCTTCTTCCAGCACCTTGCGCGGCGGGCGCACCGGCTCGCCCTTGATCAGGCCGTTGCGAAACGGTTCGAACCAGTCATCCGGGCAGGTCAGGGTAGAGATGCGTCGCAGCAGGCTGCCATGCTGTTCGGCGTTCAGGGTCGGGTCGTGATAAAGGATGGCGCACAGCACCATCATGCCCAGCACGTCTTCATCAAAGGCGTGCGGGTCATTCTCAAGGCAGGCGTAGAGTTTCAGGTTGCTGGGCAGCTTGGCGCTGTCCAGGGCTTGTTGCACCGTCGACAAGCGCTCGCCGATAAAGCACTGCAGCGGGTCGCTGTCGTCCAGCCAGCCGAGCAGGCCATCGACGTTGCCTTGCTGGCTGCGCAGGCGCAGCAGCAACTGCTGCAGCCCGGCAAACGGATGCTCGGCCGGGTACGGCAGGCTGGACAACAAGGTTGCCGGCACCATCGCCAGCCAGCGCTCGGGCTGCTCGACCAGGGCAAGCATGAACAGGTTCTGCCGGTGCCAGGTCCACAGGCCATCGTCGGCAGGCGGGCGTGGCAGTTCGATGCCGGCTTCGGCGAGGTCGGACAACAACTGCACGCCGAAAGGCGTCGGCATCAGGTTGGCCGGTTTGATCAGTGCGGTCAGTTTCGGCAAGGTCGCGGCCGGGTAGCTGCGCATCCGGCGCAGCCAGTCGCGGGCCACTGACTGGCCGGCGCCTTCCTGCAGCACCTCGGGCAGTTGCGGCTGCGCCGCCGGGCTGTTGATGAAGGCGGTCAGGGCCAGGGCCAGCGGCGACTGTTCGAGCCAGCGCAATTGCTGTTCGGCCTGGTACTTGAAGCCTTCGATAATCAACTGGTCGAGCGGGTCATTGCCCAGCGGTTCGGCGATGATTTGCCGCAGCAGGCCGCTGTCACCGCGGTGCAGGGCCCAGGCGTGGCGGTACAGGCGCTGCAGCTGGCGGTCCATCTGGTCGTCGAGCAGCCAGGCCAGCAACGGTAGTTCGTCTTTACCGTCCAGGCGCCATTTGATGAACTCGCCGGCGATACCTTCGTGCTCCTCACGTGCGGCGTCGAACCAGCGCGTCAGGGTTTCCGGGCGCTGTGAGGGGCTGCCCCAGATCTGTGCCGGATCGTTCAGATCTTGCGGCCATTCATACACCGGCTCCAGGCGGTCGAGGGCCTGGATCAACAGCGGCAAACGCTGCGGTTGATGCTTGGCGCATAGGTTGAGCAGCCAGCGTGCGGCTTCTGGATGCTGGTGCTCGCGCCACAGGCGGGTCCAGCACTGGCGGGCGAGTTCTTCCTGGCCGGTGTCGCTGGCCTGGCAGGCGAGCAAGTACAGCAGGTCGATATCGTCCGGCGCCTGGCGTTGCTGCTCGGCGATCAGGGCAAAGAAGCTGCTGCTGCCGATGCTGGCCTGGCACAGCTTGACCAGCAGGCGCTGGATAAACGCCTGGTCATCCGGGAGCGGCTGGCAGGTGTGCAGGGTGACGAAGCTCTCGAACTCGAACAGCGGCCGGGTGTGGTAGAGAAATTCCAGGTTCCTGGCGTACCACAGGGTTTCGATTTGCGCTTGCATCGACCAGTGCTTCATCAAGCTGGTGTCAAACGGGTCCGGCTCGCTGATGCGTTCAAGAAATTCATCAGCCTGGCGCGGATCTTCCAGGCGCAGCACTTCGTTTTCCCAGCCAAGGTGCCGGGCCATCAGTTGCACGCAGGCGTGCGACAACGGGCCGGTTTCCATCAGCCGGTACAACAGGTGCCAGCTGACCTGTTCCTGGTCACCCAGGGTCAGGCTGCTGAAGCCATCGATGAACGCCTGCCAGGCCGGGGGATCGAAGCGACGGGTAGGGTCGCCGAGCAACCTGGAAAAGTCGCTCATGGTCTGTTCGATCAGGGCATTGCGCACCGGCGCCGATTGGTCGTGCTCAGCGTCCTCAGCGTCCTCAGCGGCCTCTTCCGGCTCGTCGCGGGCCAGGCGCAGGGCGTGCTCATAGGCCTCGCGCAAGGCCTGGAAACCTTGCGGGTCGGTTTCCGGGTGGTGCTGCGGCAACAGCGCCCGGTACGCGCCGCGGATGACATCGGGGTCGTTGGTCGGCTCGATGCCCAGGCGAATCCAGCAGCTCATGACCAGCCTCCTTGCAGGGTCTGAGGACGCTCCGGCGGATTGAGCGGCAGGTCCCAGGGGATGTTGGCGAAAAACTCCAGGGCGTCCTGGCTCATGTTCATCATGATGCAGCGGTTCCAGTGTTCGCTGCCCTGGCGGTCCAGGCACTGCGCCAGCTCTTCATCGCTGGCGCTGGAGCAGTTCCACAGCGCCTTGCCGAACAGGTAGCCGGCCAGGTAGCGGTCCCAGCCGTTGTAGTAGTGGCGTGCGCGCAGGGCCAGGCGGCTGTGCAGCCAGAGGCTTTCATCAATGCTGAGGTAACCCTTGCGCAACCCGGCGCGCAGCAGGTAGCTCATGCGCCCCAGGTCCCAGGCACGCACACCGCCCTGGCCGCAGTCGCCGAGGGTACGCCGGGCGAATTCGTACTGGATGCGCTGGCGCGGGGTCAGCGGTTCAAGCACCTGCGGCCATTCGCTGGGCAAGCAGCGCGCGGCTTGCCAATAAGCGTCCTTGACCTGCATGGCATGGCCGGTGTCGGCCATGCTGAGCATGTCCAGCAGCTCCTGGCGATTGTTGATGCCCCACCACTTCTTGAGGTCGGTCTCGTCTTCGTCGTAAGTCTCGAAGTAGGTCGCGGCGGTGTAGCTGGCGCCGTTGAGGGCGACCATGGGGGCGGAAAGGGCGTACAGCCAGTGCTGCTCGATTTCTTCCATGAAAAAGCTCCGGGGCCGGTAGGAAAATGTGCAGGTGCCGGCCGTAATGGCGCGGATTGTAGAGAGCCGCGCGGTGCGCGGCAAACTGACTTAAGCGTGGGCCAGCATGGCGCGCTCTTCTTCGCGCAGGGTCAGCACCTCAAAACCGTCGGCGGTGACGGCGATGGTGTGCTCCCATTGCGCCGACAGGCTGCGGTCGCGGGTGATCACCGTCCAGCCGTCCTTGAGGGTACGCACCCCGCGCCCGCCCTGATTGATCATCGGCTCGATGGTAAACACCATGCCCGGCTTAAGCTGCAGGCCGCTGCCCTTGTGGCCGTAGTGCAGCACCTCGGGCGCCTCGTGCATCTGCCGGCCGATGCCGTGGCCGCAGTATTCGCGCACCACGTTGTAGCCCGCTGCTTCGGCATGGCGCTGGATGGCATGGCCGATATCGCCCAGGGTCGCACCCGGGCGCACCTGGCGAATGCCCTGCCAGAGCGCGGCATAAGTGGTGTCGACCAGTTGCCGGGCAGCGGCGTCGATCTGCCCGAGGCAGTACATCTTTGACGAGTCCGCAATGTAGCCGCCTTGCTCGAGGGTGATGTCGACATTGACGATGGAGCCGGCCTTGAGCACCTCATCGGCATGCGGCACGCCGTGGCACACCACATGGTCGACCGAGGTGTTGAGCGAATAGGCAAAGCCGTACTGGCCCTTGCTCGCCGGGCGCGCCTTGAGCACATCGACGATAAACGCCTCGGCCCGGTCGTTGATCTGCAGGGTGCTGACCCCGGGAGCAATGAAGCTGTCGAGGTGAGCGAATACCTGGCTGAGCAATTGCCCGGCATTGCGCATCAGGGCCAGTTGTTCGGCGTTTTTCAAAACCACTTGGTTCATTGGCGGCGGTGTTTCATCTCTCGGAATGTTTGGCAATGATAAGGCCTGGCCCGCTGGCTATGCCATCCGATGGTGCAAGCGGGCCCAATCCGGTGCGCCCGGGCAGGCTCCCTCAACGCCCGATCCACGCCGCGCAAGGCGTTGCCAATTGTGGCGCGGCCCTTGCTACAGCCTGAGCATCCGGCAATCAACGCAGATTGCCCCGTTCACGACAAAGGCGCCGTGTTGCCCCTGCTTGTTAGTTCAGGCCGGGGCAGCAGGGCGCCTTTTTGTTTGCGCAAATCAGGAGGTAGGCCGATGAGCAGCACCAGCGTGCGCAGCGTGTGCCCGTATTGTGGCGTCGGTTGTGGCATCGTCATGAACGTCGAAGACGGGCGGGTGACCAAGGTCAGTGGCGACAAACTGCACCCCAGCAATTTTGGCCGCCTGTGCACCAAGGGCCTCACCGCCCATCAACCGCTGGGCGCGTCCGGGCGCATGACGCATGCCTATGTGCGCGAGCAGCGCCAGCGCGACCCGGTGCAGAGCGGCATCGACACCGCTGTTGAACAGACGGCCCGGCGCCTGCGGGCCATTGTTGACGAGCATGGCCCGGACGCCCTGGGCTTTTATGTCTCCGGGCAGATGTCGCTGGAGGCCCAGTACCTGATCAACAAACTGGCCAAGGGCTTTGTCCGCAGCCGCCATATCGAGTCCAACTCGCGCCTGTGCATGGCCAGTGCCAGCAGCGGCTACAAACTGTCGCTGGGCGCCGACGGGCCGCCGGGCAGCTACCAGGATTTCGACCGCGCCGAGGTGTTCCTGGTGATTGGCGCGAACATGGCCGATTGTCACCCGGTGCTGTTCTTGCGCCTGCTCGACCGGCTCAAGGCCGGCGCCCGGCTGATCGTCGTCGACCCCAGGCGCAGCGCCACCGCCGACAAGGCCGATCTGTTCCTGCAGATCAAACCGGGCACCGACCTGGAATTGCTCAATGGCCTGCTTTACCTGCTATGTGAAAACGGCCAGTGCGACGCTGATTTCATCCAGCGCTACACCGAAGGCTGGGAGGATATGCCGGGCTTTTTGCAGGACTACACGCCCGAGCGGGTCGCCACCATCACCGGGCTGCGCGAGGCCGATATCCGCCAGGCCGCCGCGTGGATCGGCCAGGCCCCGGAGTGGATGAGCTGCTGGACCATGGGCCTGAACCAGAGCATCCATGGCACCTGGCAAACCAATGCGCTGTGCAACCTGCACCTGGCCACCGGCGCCATCTGTCGGCCGGGCAGCGGGCCGTTCTCGCTGACCGGCCAGCCCAACGCCATGGGCGGTCGTGAAATGGGCTACATGGGCCCGGGCCTGCCCGGGCAGCGTTCGGCACTGGTTGCGGACGATCGCGCCTTTGTCGAACAGCTCTGGCAGATTCCCGCTGGCAGCCTGCGCAGTGAAGCCGGTGAGGGCACGGTGGCGCTGTTCGAAAACCTCGCGACCGGGCAGATCAAGGCCTGCTGGATCATCTGCAGCAACCCGGTGGCCAGCGTCGCCAACCGCCAGCAGGTGATCGAAGGGTTGCAAGCGGCTGAACTGGTAATCACCCAGGACGCCTTCCTCGACACCGAAACCAACCGCTACGCCGATATCCTCCTGCCTGCTGCGCTGTGGGCCGAGGGCGAAGGGGTGATGGTCAATTCCGAGCGCAACCTGACCCTGATGAACCAGGCGGTCGAGGCGCCGGGCGAGAGCTTGCCCGACTGGCAGATCATCGCCCGTATCGCCTGCGCCATGGGCTATGTCGAAGCGTTCAGTTACGCCAATGCCCAAGCGGTGTTCGACGAACTGCGCCAGGCCTGGAACCCGGCCACCGGTTACGATGTGCGCGGCGTCAGCTATGCCGTTTTGCGCGAAGCATCGCAGCAGTGGCCGTGTGAGCCTGGGCGCAAGAATGAGCGCAGCCCGCTGCGCTATCGCAACGACGGCGTCAGCCAGGCCCTGCGCCACGACGGCCAAGGCGAGGTACCTGCCATTGCCTTTCCCACTCGCAGCGGCAAGGCACGTTTTTTTGCCCGTCCGTGCCTGCCCGCTGCCGAGCTGCCGGACGCCGATTTTCCGCTGGTACTCAACACTGGGCGGGTCCAGCACCAGTGGCACACCCTGACCAAGACCGGCAAGGTGGCGGCGCTGAACAAGCTCGACCCCGGGCCGTTCGTGGAGATTCACCCGGACGATGCCGAGCGCCTGGGTATCGCTGACAAGGATCAGGTGCAGATCCGCTCGCGACGCGGGCAGGCCGTGCTGCCGGCACGGCTCAGCCCCCGGGTGCTGCCGGGCAACTGCTTTGCGCCGTTTCACTGGAACGACGTTTATGGCGAGAACCTGGCGATCAATGCCGTCACCAGTGACGCCGTCGACCCGCTATCGCTGCAGCCGGCCTTCAAGTTCTGCGCGGTGGCCCTGAGCCGGGTGGCCGGTGAGCGCATAGATGCCGTCCAGATCGATCATCAGCCTGTTTCGTTGCAGGACAAACACCTGCTGCTCTGGGCCTCGCAGACCGGCAACGCTCAGGCCTTGGCCGAGCAATGTGCAGAGCGCCTGCGCCAGGTCGGCTTGCCGGTGCAGTTGAGCTGCATGGACGACATCGCCCTGGAACAACTGGACGGCCTGGCCAGCCTGCTGCTGATCGCCAGCACGTTTGGCGACGGTGATGCGCCCGACTGCGGCGCGGCGTTCTGGCGCGGGCTGCAGGGCGAGCATGCGCAACGCTGCGCCGGTTTGCCTTACGCGGTGCTGGCCCTGGGGGATTCCAGTTATGAACAGTTCTGCGGGTTTGGTCGCAAGCTGGATCAGCGCCTGGCCGAACTGGGCGCCAAGCGCTTGCTCGAACGGGTCGATTGCGAGGGCGATTTGCATGAATCAGCGGGGCAGTGGCTGCAGGCATTGCTGGGCAAGCTGGGCCACAGCGACCTGCTGCTCGAAGCACCAACGCCCACGGCTAGCGGTTTCAGCAAGATGCGGCCGTTGCCAGCCACCCTGGTCGGCAACCGCCTGCTCAACGGCCCAGGTGCGGTAAAGGAAACCCGCCAGTTGGTGTTCGACCTGGGCGACAGCGGTTTCACTTATCAGGCTGGCGACGCCCTGGGCGTATGGCCGCGCAACTGTCCGGGGTTGGTGGATGAACTGCTGACTGCCACCCGCTTCGACGGCGGTCGCAGTGTCAGCCTCAAGGGACAGGCCGACATGCCCTTGGCCGAGGCGCTGCTGGAACACCTGGAGATCGCCCGCATCACCCCGCAGATGCTTGAGGCTTTCGCCCCCGGTGATGCGCAACTGCGCGCCTTGCTTGAGCCGCACAACAAGGCTGTGCTCAAGGGCTGGCTGTGGGGCAAGCAACTGATCGACCTGGTGCATGCGTGCAAGCCCCAACTGAGCCTGCAGGCTTGGCTCGAATTGCTCAAACCCTTGCAGCCGCGGCTGTACTCGATCAGCTCAAGCCAGAAGCTGCATCCACATCAGGTGCACCTGACGGTTGCGACTGTGCGTTACGGGCGGCGCAAGGGCGTGTGCTCGACCTACCTGGCCGACCGCAGCGAGCCCGCTCGGGTCGAGATCTTCACCCAGCCGACCGCGCACTTTCGCCTGCCCGACGACAGCTCGGCGCCGGTGATCATGGTCGGGCCTGGTACTGGCGTGGCGCCGTTCAGGGCGTTCCTGCAGGAGCGTCAGGCGCAAGGTGCCAGCGGCCGCAACTGGCTGTTGTTTGGTGAACAGCAGGCGGCCACGGATTTCTATTACCGTGACGAGTTGTTGGCCTGGCAGCGTGACGGTCACCTGACCCGCCTGGACACCGCGTTTTCCCGCGACCAGGCGCAGAAGATCTACGTGCAGCAGCGCATGCTCGAGCAGGGCGCCGAGCTATGGCGCTGGCTGGAGGAAGGCGGGCATTTTTATATCTGTGGCGATGCCGGGCGCATGGCCCGGGATGTCGATACGGCGCTCAAGCAGGTGGTGCAGCAGCATGGCGGCATGAGTGTGGAGCGGGCCGAGGCTTATGTCGGCGAACTGAACCGTGCCAAGCGTTACCTGCGTGACGTGTATTGAAGTGCCCCATAACAGGGAGCGCTGCACCAGCCTGGGTCGGTAACGGCGCCAGTGGAACGCGCACAAACCCAGGTTTGAAAGGCTTTGGCACTTGGCACGCTCCCTGCTTTTACAGATTTACAACGTCCTCGCGGGTCAATGGCGATTCGCAACCGGGACTACAAAAACAGACCAGGCAAAGGCGCCTGGAGCTTCGGCTCCAGGCGCCTTTTTTTTGTTTTTCGGGGTTGGCCCCAGCAGCAAAGCCAGCGTGATTGGCCTTGAGTGAGGATCGGGTATGAATGGGTTTACCAGCATCGAAGCGCGGCAACAGCTGATCATCGTCGGCAACGGCATGGTCGGTCATCACTGCGTCGAGCAACTGATCGAACGCGGTGCCCTGGGCCGTTTCCAGGTGCGGGTGTTCGGCGAAGAACGCCAGCGCGCCTACGACCGCGTGCACCTGTCGGAATACTTCAGTGGCAGCGATGCCGAAACCCTGGCCCTGGGCGAGGCGGGCTTGTACGCCGGCCACGGCATTCACCTGCACCTGGGCGAGCCGGTGCTGGAGATCGATCGTGAGCGCTGCGAGGTGGTCACCGGCGCCGGGCGCTACCCTTACGATCAACTGGTGCTGGCCACCGGCTCCTATCCGTTCGTGCCGCCGATCGAAGGCTCGCAGGGGGCGGCGCGCCTGGTCTATCGCACCCTTGATGATCTCGATGCGATCCGCGTCGCGGCCGCCAGTGCTCGCCGTGGGGTGGTAGTCGGTGGCGGCCTGCTCGGTCTTGAGGCAGCCAATGCCTTGAAATCCCTCGGCCTGGAAGCCCACGTGGTGGAGTTCGCTCCGCGTCTGATGCCGGTGCAACTGGATGCCGAAGGCGGCGCCGCCTTGCGGGCGCAGATCGAAGCCCTGGGTGTCGGCGTGCACTTGTCGCGGGCGACTCAGGCCATCGTTGCCGGTGACGAGTACCGCTACCGGATGAACTTCGACGGCGGCGAGTTTCTGGAAACCGACCTGATCGTGTTCTCCGCCGGTATCCGCCCGCAGGATGCCCTGGGTCGCAGCAGCGGCCTGGATATCGCCCAGCGCGGCGGGGTGGTGATCGACAGTGGGTGCCGCAGCAGCGACCCGCGGATCTTTGCCATCGGCGAATGCGCGTCGTTGAACGGCAGCGTGTTCGGCCTGGTAGCGCCGGGCTATAGCATGGCGCGCACGGTGGCGGCGACGCTGGCCGGTGAAGACGCTGGCAGTTTTACCGGGGCCGACATGTCGACCAAGCTCAAGCTGCTCGGTGTCGATGTCGGCTCAATCGGCGACGCCCACGGCGCCACACCCGGGGCGCGCAGCTATCGCTTTATCGACGAAGCGGCGTCGGCCTATCGCCGCCTGGTGGTTGATGCCAGCGGCAAACGGGTGATCGGCGCGGTGCTGGTCGGCGACAACAGCTATTACGACACCCTGCTGCAGTACGTGCAGAACGGCATTGCCCTGCCCGCCGATCCGGCCGGGCTGATCCTGCCGCAGTCGGCCGGCGCGCCGGCACTGGGCGCCGATGCCTTGCCCGCCAGCGCGACCATTTGCTCCTGCCACAACGTCAGCAAGGGCGCGATCTGCGCTGCCATCGACAGTGGCTGCGGCGAGCTCGGCCAGCTCAAGCAGCAGACCAAGGCCTGTACCGGTTGCGGTGGGTGTGCGGCGTTGCTCAAGCAGGTCTTCGAGCATGAACTGATCGCCCGCGGCGTCAGCGTCGACAAGAGCCTGTGCGAACACTTCGCCTACACCCGCCAGGAGTTGTACGCGCTGGTGCGGGTTGAAGGCATCCTCAGTTTCGACGAGATGCTCGCCAAACATGGACGCGGGCACGTCGGCTGCGATATCTGCAAACCCACGGTCGGCTCGATCCTCGCCTCGTGCTGGAACCAGCCGATCATGGAACCATCGCTGGTGCCGCTGCAGGACACCAACGACACCTTCATGGCCAACATGCAGAAGAACGGCACCTATTCGGTGGTGCCGCGCATTCCCGGTGGCGAGATCACTCCCGAGAAGCTGATCGTCATCGGCGAAGTAGCGAAAAAATACGACCTCTACACCAAGATCACCGGCGGCCAGCGCATCGACCTGTTCGGCGCCCAGTTGCACGAATTGCCAGAGATCTGGGCTGAGCTGATTGCCGCAGGCTTCGAGACCGGTCACGCCTACGGCAAGTCGACGCGCACGGTGAAGTCCTGTGTCGGCAGCACCTGGTGCCGTTACGGCGTGCAGGACAGCGTGCAGATGGCCCTGACCCTGGAAGACCGCTACAAGGGCCTGCGCTCGCCGCACAAGCTCAAGTTCGCGGTGTCCGGCTGCACCCGTGAATGCGCCGAGGCGCAGAGCAAGGACATCGGCGTGATCGCCACCGAGAAGGGCTGGAACCTGTACATCTGCGGCAACGGCGGCATGCGCCCGCGGCATGCCGAACTGTTCGCCACCGACCTGGACGACGCCAGCCTGATCCGCACCATCGACCGCGTGCTGATGTTCTACATCCGCACCGCCGACAAACTGCAGCGCACCTCGGTGTGGCGCGAGAGCCTGGAGGGCGGGCTGGACTACCTCAAGCAGGTGATCCTCGACGACAGCCTGGGCCTGGGTGCTGAGCTCGAAGCGCAGATGCAGCTGGTGGTCGAGCGCTACGAGTGCGAGTGGGCCAATGCGCTGAAGGATCCGGACAAGCTCAAGCGCTTCCGTACCTTCGTCAACGATCAGCGCCCGGACCCGGGTGTGCACTTTGTCCGCGAACGCGGCCAGCGCCGGCCTGTCGGCGCCGGCGAACTTCACTTGATCCCGACCACCGAGGAGGTGCTTTGATGAGCCAGTCCAACGCAGCGAAAATTGTTCAGGCGCACCACTGGCAGCGGGTTTGCAGCCGTGCCGACCTGGTCGCCCAGTCCGGGGTGGTGGTGTGGTTCGAGGGGCGCCAGGTGGCGCTGTTTTACCTGCCGGGGCAGGCCACGCCGGTGTTTGCCGTGGACAACCATGACCCCAGGTCCGGGGCCAATGTGATTGGTCGCGGATTGATTGGCGAACTCAAGGGCGAACTGGTAGTAGCGGCGCCGTTGTACAAGCAGCATTTCTGCTTGCGTGACGGGCGTTGCCTGGAGGATCCGCAGCAGGCGTTGCAGGTGTGGCCGGTGCGCATCAGTGGCGAGCAGGTAGAACTGGGCCGCTGTTGATGGCCTCATCGCTGGCAAGCCTGCTCCTGTGGGAGCCGGCCTTGCCGGCGATCGACCGCAAAGCGGTCGCAGTCCGGGCCGAGCCCCGATAAACTCCGGGGATGAACCTCGACACCCGGATCAAATTCCGCCACCTGCTGTGCTTTCTCGAAATCGCCCGCCAGGGCAGTTTCGCCAAGGCCGCCGACGCTATGGCGATCAGTCAGCCGGCAATTTCCAAGACCCTCAAGGAGCTTGAAGCGCTGCTTGAAACGCGGCTGTTCGAGCGCAGCAAGCAGGGCGTCGAGCTGACCCCGGCCGGGGTGCGTTTCATGCGCTACGCCGGCCCCAGCGTGCAGGCCCTGCGCGAAGGCGTCAGCACCCTGCGCGGCGAAGAACACGCGCCACCGCAGGTGCGGGTCGGCGTGCTGTCGACCGTCGAGAGCCTGCTGATGCCCGAAGTGCTGTGCCGCCTGCACCAGCGTCATGAGGCCCTGGTAGTCAGCGTTGCCACCGGTCCCAGCGCGCACCTGCTGGGGCAGTTGCACGTCGGTGAGCTGGACCTGGTGATCGGGCGCATGACCGACAGCCCGCAGATCCAGGGGCTGATGTTCGAGCACCTGTACAGCGAGTCGATGTCGCTGGTGGTGCGCCCAGGCCATCCTTTGCTCGGCCGCCAGCCGCTCGAGCGCAGCCAGGTCGGACGCTATCCGCTGGTGTTGCCGCTGGCCGGCACGACCATCCGCAAGCACGCCGACAGCCTGTTCGTGCAGTGCGCCATCGAGCAACCCGCGCAGCGCCTGGAAACCCTGTCGCCGGCCCTCAGCCGCCGATATGTACAAGGCAGCGATGCGGTCTGGGTGGCACCGCGCGATGCCGTGCGCGTCGATCTCAGCCGTGGCGAGCTGTGCGAGCTGGACCTGGGTGTCAGCGAGCCGGGCGGCTCGGTCGGCATCTGCAGCAATGCCGCCTTGCCCCAGGCCTTGCCGGTGCAATGGCTGTGCGAGGTTTTGCGCGAAGTGGCGGCGCAGTACCGCGACGGCCACTACCCTTGAGTGCCCGCTGACAACAGCGCGTTGATTTCTTGCAGGCCGGCATCGCCGAGGCTGCCGTTGGCGGCCAGCAGCTTGAGCTGGGCCAGCACGATTGAATAACGCTGTTCGGCCAGTTGCTGCTCGGTTTGGGTCAGTTGCTGTTCGGCATCCAGCACATCGGCACTGATCCGCGCACCGGCTTCGAAGGCGCGGGTGGTCGAGGCCAGGTTGGTCTGGCTCGAGCGCAGCGCCTGCTGCAGCGCCGCGTACTGGCTGATGCCGCTGGTCAGGCTCAGGTAGGCCTGGCGCGCCATCAGGCCGGCCTCGCGGCGGGCGTCTTCGACTTCATCCAGGGCCACACCGTGCAGGGCGCGGGCCTCGCGACTGCGGCTGGTAGTGCCGCCACCGGCGTACAACGGCAGGCTGACCTGCACACCGACCACGGTCTGGGTGTATTTTTCTTCCGGCAGGGTGACGTCGTACAGGCTGCCGCCCACCGAGGCGAAGCGCCCGTGAGCGGCCACCAGGTCGACCGTGGGCAAATGCCCGGCCTGTTGCTTGTCGATCTCCTTTTCTGCCACCAGGCGCTTGATCTGCGCCGCCTGGACCTTGAGGTTGTGCTGCTGCGCCTGCTCGGCCCAGGTGCCGATCAACGCCGGTTGCGGCCCCTGAAAACGCACCTGCGGGTCGAGCCGGGCCAGGGACGCGGGCACGCTGCCGGTCAACTGCGCCAGGGTTTCCTGGTGCATTTGCACAGCACTGTGCGCGGCCATCTGCCTGGCATACGCCAGGTCGTAGCGGGCCTGGATGCGTTGCACCTCGCTTACGGTACCGGATCCAGCCTGGTAGAAGCGTTCAGCCTTGCCGCGTTGCTCCTGCAGGGTGCGCACCTGCTGGCGGCTGGTGCTGAGCAGGTCTTCGGCCAGCAGCAGGTCAAAGTAGGCGTCGGCGACCCGCAGCATCAGGTCCTGGCGAGCGGCCTGCAGGTTGATTTCCCCGGCCAGCACCAGCGCCTTGCTCTGGTCATGGCCGATCACGTTCTGCCAGCGCAGCAATGGCTGGATCAGCACCAGTGCGTAGGCATTGGAGTTGTCACGATTGCGTGTCGCCGCACCGCTGTCGTCACGGTCGACCCAAGCGGCGCCCCCTTCAAGTGACAGGTTGGGCAACAGCAGGGCGCGGCCCTGGGGTTGTTTTTCGTTGCTGGCACGTTGCTGTTCGATGGCCGCGGCGTATTTCATGTCATGGGCCAGGGCTTTTTGATAGAGCTGGTAGAGGTCATCAGCGCGGGCCTGCTGGCTGCTGCCAAGCAGTGCCAGGGCTATCAGGCCTGCGCGGATTCGCGAGCGTTGTTCGAGCACGGCAAGGCTTCCTGTTCGGGTTGAGCGATTCGTTTGGGGTTGCGCATCAGCAGGACCATCGGCACACCGATCAGCATGACTGCGCCGAGCAGGCCGAAAAGCATGCTGAAGCCGAGCATCTGTGCCTGTTCACGGGTATTGGCCAGGACCAGCAGGGCTTGCGCCTGGGCCGGGTCGCTGGTGCCCAGCGAAAGCACGCGCGGGTCGTAGCGGGCAACATCCCAGCCGCTGGCGATGATGCTCGACTCGGTGACGTGCTCGGACAATTGCCGGTAGCGCGCCCAGGAAAAGCGCGTCAGCAAGGTCGCGGCAATGGCGATGCCGACGCTGCCACCGAGCTGGCGCATGAGGTTGAGCACCCCCGAGCCGACCGAGATCAACTGTGCAGGCAGTTGGCGCATCGCCAGGTTGGTGAGTGGAACGAAAATCATGCCCAGGCCAAGCCCGCGGATGATCAGCGGCCAGTACAGGGTGTCGGGGCTGCTTTGCAGGGTGAACTGGGTGTGCAGGTACATCGCATAGCCGTAGATGAGGATGCCGATGCTGACGAACAGCCGTTCATCGATCTTGTTTTCCTGGGACAGTTTGCCGATCACCAGGGTGCTCACGGCGCTGGCCAGGGCGCCGGGAAAGATCACCATGCCGCTCTGGTAGGCGCTCTGCTCAAGCAGCGTCTGCAGCAGCAATGGCACCATGAACAGCGTGCTGTACAGGCCGAAGCCGACGCAAAAAGCACAGATCGAGCCCATGAGGAACTCGCGGTTGCGAAACAGCCCCATATTGACGATCGGCGTGGCCACGCGCTGCTCCCACCAGAAAAACGCCAACAGGCCGAAGCTGCCCAGTAGCAGGCAGGCGATGGTCAGGTCCGATTCCAGCCAGTCCCAGTGTTCGCCACGCTCGAGCATGATCTGCAGGCTGCCGACGCCCAGGGCGAGCAGGGCGAAGCCGATGTAGTCGATGCTTTGCGGGCGTTTCTCGTTGACCGAGTCATACACGCAGAGCCACGCCAGAAGGATCGCCACAGCGCCGATCGGCAGGTTGATCAGAAAGATCCAGTGCCAGGAGAATTCATCAATCAGGTAACCGCCCACCGAGGGCCCCAGAGTCGGTCCCATCATTACCCCGACCCCGTACAGGGCCAGGCCAGCGCTGACCTTTTCCTTGGGGAACACGTCGTAGATGATCGCCTGGGAGATACCCAGCAAGCCACCGCCGGCCAGGCCCTGGATAATCCGCAAGGCCACCAGTTGCCAGAGTTCGGTGGACATCGCGCAGCCCAGCGAGGCGAGTACGAACAGGATCGAGGAAACCAGGTAGTAGTTGCGCCGGCCGAACCAGGCCGACAGCCAGCCACTGGCCGGGAGGATGACCACGTTGGCGACGATGTAGCCGGTCGAGACCCAGGAGATTTCATCCACCGAGGCGCCGAAGCTGCCCATCAGGCTGGGAATGGCAACGTTGACGATGGTGACGTCGAGCAGTTCCATCATCGAGATCAGGGTCACGCTGAAGGCCACCAGCCAGGGCGATTTCATAAGCGTTGCCCATCACGGGTATCGACTTCGACCAAGGCGCTCATGCCCTGGCTGATGGCGGCCTGGTAAGGCAGCGCAAGCGGCTCAAGTTCGATCCGCGCTTGCAGGCGCTGGACCACCTTGGTGAAGTTGCCGCTGGCGTTTTCCTGCGGTAGCAACGAGAAGCGTGCCCCTGTGGCCGGTACCAGGCTCTGCACCCGGCCGCGCAATACCCTGTCGGGGAAGGCGTCGAGTGTGACGCGCGCTGGCTGGCCAACCCGGACCCGGCTGATCTGGGTCTCCTTGAAGTTGGCCACTATCCACAAATGATCGGTGGCGACCAGGCTCAGCAACTTTTGCCCGGCCACCACGAACTGCCCGGGTTCGACATGCTTGTCGGCGACGATACCGGCCTGCGGCGCGCGGTGACGGGTGTCTTGCAAGCGAATCTGTGCCAGTTCCAGGTCGGCCCGGGCGGCATCGATTCGATAGCTTTCCAGCTTCAGCGCAGCCTGTTGCGCCAGGCTGCCCTGCGCCGCGGCCTGGGCGTTGTTGCGCGCACCCTGCAACTGGTGGCCGAGGGCATCGAACTGCGCCTTGGCCGCTTCCAGGTCCTGGTTGCTGAGGACGCCTTGGGCGGCCAGGCGTCGGGCGCGCTGGAAGCCGCTACGGGCCTGCTCAAGCCCGGCAGAGAGCTGGCCGATGGTTGCGGTGGCGGCCTGGCTGTTGGCCGCCGCGCTGCGCGCCTGGCTATCAAGCAATCCGGGCGTGCCTTGGCTGCCGGTGGCCGCATGCAACCTGTTCAATGCTGCCTGGGCCTTGTCTCGTTGTTGCAGGTATTCATCATCGCGCAGCTGCAGCAACAGGTCGCCGCTGGCTACCCGGCCGTTGTGTTGCACCGGCACGTGCACAACGATGCCCGAAAGCCTGGCGCGGATCGGCACGATGATGCCCTCGACCTCGGCGTTATCGGTGCTGACGTATTGCAGTTTGTACTGCCAGCGTTGCCAGCCGAGCAGCATCAGGCTGCCGATTACTGCGGTACAGACCACTAGCTTCAGGTAGGTAGGCTTGCCCATGAACTGCGCCTCTAGTCATCAAGAAGGGCAGAGCTTGGCGTGTGCAGCAGGTCAGGTATTGAACGAATCGCTCGTGCGCATCAGCACGCCAGCCGCTTGCGCCGGAGACAGGCCGAGCATGCGCCGCATCATCCGGCTCAGGTGCGCCTGGTCGGCAAAGCCGCCATCCAGGGCCGCTTCGCTCAAGCTATGGCCGGCTGCCAGGGCGTGTGCGGCGCGCTCCAGCTTGCGCCAGATGATCCACTGCGACAGCGGCACGCCCATGTCGCGCGTGGCCACGTGACGCAGGCGCGGGCTGGACAGCCCGACCGCTTCGGCTGCGCGGCCGACCGCGCCGCTGCCGTCGCAGTCTTCGCGCAACAAGGACAGGGCGCAGGCCAGGCGTGGGTCGAACTCCGCTGGGCTGCCGACGATGCGGTTCAGTGCCGCAACAGTTTGTTCGGTGCTGCGCTGCAGGGCAAAGCAGTCGACGATGGCCTGGCTGGCCAGGGCGCTGCCATTGAGTGGCAACTGTGCGTTGAGTGCGCGCCCCAGGGGCGATTCCGGGTAGATGAACAGAAACGCCAGCGGCTGCGGCTGTTGCACCGAGCGGTGTTTGACGAAAGGCCCGATGATGACGCCAGCGCCTTCTAGGCTGTGCTGTTCGAAATCGACCCGCACCGGGCCGCGAATCCCGATGCAAAGCTGGATGGCTACATGGCTGTGGGCCGATGAGTCCTCACTGTGCCCCACATAGCCGAACCAGTAGTCGCTGAAGGTGACCCTGCCGTCCCACATTGCTGCCGTCCTTGCCGCTGCTGCGCTGCCCGGGATGATAACCGCCCGCTGCACGGCATCGATACAAACTGCTACAAAACCTCAGCGGCGAATTTGCCCAACTGCCGGGTCCCGTCAATACTGGCCACTGGCTGCAGCCGAGGATGAAGAAGGTTTAATCTGGCTGAACTTATCCGGGTTTTCTTGCTCTCATGCCGGTAGCCATTGGTCGTGGCCGCCTGATAAGCTCGCGGCTTTACTCGATTGCCCTATTGGCGCATGAACAAGGAAATAGCATGAAACAGCATCGGTTGGCGGCTGCGGTTGCCCTGGTTAGCCTGGTACTGGCGGGTTGCGATTCGCAGACCAGCGTCGAGCTGAAGACTCCGGCACAGAAAGCCTCCTACGGTATTGGCCTGAACATGGGCAAAAGCCTGGCTCAGGAAGGCATGGACGACCTTGATTCGAAAGCTGTTGCTCAAGGTATCGAAGACGCCGTTGGCAAGAAAGAACAGAAGATCAAGGACGAAGAGCTGGTTGAAGCCTTCTCGGCCTTGCAGAAGCGCGCTGAAGAGCGCCTGGTAAAAATGAGCGAAGAGTCGGCTGCCGCCGGCAAGAAGTTCCTTGAAGAAAACGGCAAGAAGGCCGGCGTGGTCACCACCGCCTCGGGCCTGCAGTACGAAGTCATCAAGAAGGCCGACGGCGCTCAGCCGAAGCCGACTGACGTGGTCACCGTCCACTACGAAGGCAAGCTGATCGACGGCAAGGTCTTCGACAGCTCTGTCGAGCGTGGCAGCCCGATCGACCTGCCGGTCAGCGGCGTGATCCCGGGTTGGGTCGAAGGTCTGCAACTGATGCACGTTGGCGAGAAGTACAAGCTGTACATCCCGTCGGACCTGGCTTACGGCGCCCAGAGCCCGAGCCCGATGATCCCGGCCAACTCGGTGCTGGTGTTCGATCTGGAACTGATCGCCATCAAAGACCCGGCCAAGGCTGAAGAGCCTGCCGATCCTGCTGCCGAGTAAGGCCAGCTGATACCTGCAACGCCCCGTCTCGACGGGGCGTTGTCGTTTCTGGGTTTTACCGAACCCAGAGGGCCATGCACGGTCTTAGTCACTGCAACTGTGATGAATCAGGGCGCAGCGGGCAAAACGTTTGCGCGATTGAAACAGGTGTGTAAAAAACGCCCGATTTAACCCGGACCCTTGCCGGGCGGGCGCCTTGAGCCTGAAACTGAGCTCTGTTCACAAGGTTATCCACAATTATTGTGGATAACCTTCCTAGGCACTGGCCCTGGAGGCCGTATGAAAGCACCGTGGAATTTCGCCCGATTTCTGCCCCTGGCCGAGCGTCTGCTCAGCCGCGGGCGTTTGCCGGCGCTGATTTTTGCCGTGGCGCGCAAAGGTCCGCGGCTGGGTAAGTTGCGCGAGGACGTGCGCCTGATGCAGGCCCTGTGCCTGGCCTGGTGGCGCGGCGAGTACCGGGCGATCAGCCCCAAGGCGCTGATCACCGTGGTAGCGGGGCTGCTGTACTTTGTCAGCCCACTGGATGCGATTCCCGACTGGCTGTTGGGCGTCGGCATGCTCGATGACATCGCCGTGCTGGCCTGGGTGATGAAAGCCGTGTCCGATGAACTGGCCGCATTCAGCGCCTGGCGCAAGCGCCAGGCACCGGAAAAACTGCGGGTGGTCGAACGCCTGCCAGACACCCCCGAAGCCCTGCGCCTGGAACAGGAAAAAAGCTGATCACATCGCGACCCTGCACACCCTTGTTGGCTGGTAATATAATTGGCATAAGGATTATGCCTACCGATTACATATCGTAATCCTACAAGGGGGTTGTAATGGGTATTCAGGTCATCAGCCGAGACGGTCAACCCGAGTACGCGGTTGTTCCCTGGGAGCAGTATCAGGCGCTGCTTAAAGCCGCCGGGCAAGGCGAGCCGGTTGCCGCCGCAAGCACAGCCTCCAGCGCCACAGACAGCGCCAGCTTGCCGAATTTCAGCGAGCTGGCGCGTTTGCGTGAGGGCAAGGGCCTGGCGCCGGAGCAGTTGGCGCGCAGCGTTGGCATCAGCCCGGTGTACCTGGCGCTGATCGAAAGCGGTGAACGCCAGCCGGATGCCGCGATTCGCCGCAGCCTGGCCTGGGAGCTGGGTGTGGCTGGCTGGAGCGAGCCGTCGTGAGCGTGCGCATCAGCCGCCAGCACTGGGAAGGCCTGCTCGGCGAGCTGGATGTTGCCCGCCGTCAACGCCACCTGCTGACCTACCGGGCCTTGCTCGAGCGACTGCAGTTACCCAGCCCGGCCATGCAAACGCTGACCGCGGCGCTGGAGCACCTGGCGGCGCTCGATGCCCGCGCCGAGCAACCCCTGCGCAGCTCCCTGGTGATCAGCCAGGGCGCCAGCCGCTTGCCACGCACCGGGTTCTTCGAATGCGTCGAGCGCCTGGGGCGCTTCTCCGGGCCCTCCGATGGCATGGCCGCGGCCTCCTGGCACGCCTCGGAAGTGGTGCGGGTGTTCGAGTACAGCTACCCCGAACACGAAGAAGCCTGAGCACCAGGCGCGGTATCGATCAGGTACAGGCTGTGCCCAGGCACATCCTTGGCCTGGTGCTTGGCCTGCGAGGCCAGCTCGGCCAATTGCCCGGCATCGAGCCCGGCACAGGCCTGTGGGTGCAACTGCACCACGCCGATCGACAGTGACAGCAGGGCAAACTCCTGGCGCCGACCCTGACGGTCGGTGGCAACGAAGCACCCGGCCTGCAGGTGCTCGGCCCGGTAGAAGCGCCGGCACTGCTTGTGAAAGTCCTCCAGCAACAACTGCAAGCGTTGTTGCCAATCATCTGAGCCGAGCACCAGCATGAAATCGTCGCCGCCGATATGGCCGACGAAATCGCGGCTGGGGTCGACCCTTTCGCCCAGGCATTGGGCCAGGCACAGCAGGACCTCATCGCCACGGGCATAGCCGTAGATATCGTTGAATGGCTTGAAGCTGTCGATATCGACGTAGCAGATCGCCGCCGGGCGTTGCTGTTGCAGCAGGCGGGTCAGGCACTGCTGGATCGGCACGTTGCCCGGCAGCAGGGTCAGCGGGTTGGCATAACGGGCTTGCTGGATCTTCTGCTCGGTGATCAGCTTGAGCACGTCGATTACGCGCCCCAGGCCCAGGTAGCGGCCGTTGTGGGTAATGATGAAATCTTCCTCGATGCGCTGGCGGGCGCGGCTGGTGAGCAGGCGGCTGACCTGTTGCAGCGATTGGCCCAGATCCACGGCGAGAAAGTCATCGCTCATCAAGCGGCTGATCGGCTTGCGCGCGAACAGGTCGGTGGCAAACGGCTTGAGCAGCGCGTCGGAGAGCGAATGGCGATGAACGATGCCGCACGGCTGCCCATGCGCGTCGAGCACCGCCAGGGAATTGAGGTTGGCCTGGCTGCGAAACAGTTCCAGCACCTGCGGGGTGGGCGCCTCGCGGTTCACTGCCGGCTGCTCGATCAGCAGCGCGGCGAGGTTGCCGCTGTCTTCATTGAGGCTCTGCAGCGCCTGTACCGGCTGCCCGAGCATGCTTTGCACATCGCGCGCCGCCTGTTCCTGCGGGCGGCCCAGCAGGTAGCCCTGGACCAGGTCGACGCCCATCTCGGTGAGCACCTTGAGCTCTTCGGCCAGCTCGATGCCTTCGGCGATGACCTGGGCACGCGAGGCCCGGGCGATCTGCAGGATCGAACCGACGAACTCGCGCTTGACCGCATCCAGGTGAATGCCGTCGATGAAGTGGCGGTCGATCTTGACGTAGTCCGGGCGCAGCTCCGACCACAGGCGCAGGCTCGAGTAACCGGCACCCAGGTCATCCAGGGCGATGGAAAAACCCATGTCGCGGTAGTGGTGCAGGGCGTTGAACAGCAGCTGGAAGTCGTCGGTCGGGGTCTGTTCGGTGAGCTCGATCACCACCCGGCTGGGCGGTACGCCAAGCTCGTGAAGCATCTTCAGGGTGCGCCCGGACTGGTACTGCGGTTCGAGCAGGGACTCGGGCGAGACGTTGAGGAACAGCTTGCCTTCAAGATTCTGCTGGCTGAAGCGCCGGCAGGCGCTCTCGCGGCAGGCCACTTCCAGCTCGGTCAGGCGCCCGGCCTGGCGGGCCACGGCGAACAGGTTGATCGGCGAGTGCAGCGGGCTGTTGGACGGGCCGCGGCTCAGTGCTTCGTAGCCGAGGATGCGCCGTTCGGAAAGGCAGATAATGGGTTGGAACAGGCTGTGCAAGCCGCTTTGAGCCAGGATGGTGCTCAACGCGCTGAGCTGTTCGTTGATGGTCATGGCAGGCCTACCTAGAAAAAAGGGACGGAGCACCCGCGGCGCTCAGTCCCTTATTTCACGACAGTCTGATGACTATTTGATGACGCAATGAAGCGCGGTCACATTATTTTGCCATCACCGTTTTACTTTACGGGTTATTGCGCGCCACCTGCGAATTCAGCCCCAGGTAGTCCAGCAGGATCAGCCCGGACTCCTTCAGGTAGGCGTCGTCTTCCGGCTTGGTATCGTCCGGCTCGACCGGCAGGGCGTCTTCGTCTTCCTTCTTCAGTTCCTTGAGCGGTTCTTCGCCCTTGGCCTTGCGTCGGGTGTTCTCCAGCGCCAGCTGCTTGCTTTCGATGTCGGCGTGCTGGGCGCGGCGTTCGGCTTCGTTGAGGCTGACGGTTTTCTCGTTCATCAGCTTCTGGGTCAGGGCCAGGCGGTCGCGGATATAGACGAACTCCGGATCCTTGGCCGTACGGCTGTCGTGACGGGCCTTGAGCTGGGCCAGGAACGGCTTGAACGGGTCGACCGCAGGCTTGATCGCCGGGCGGATGGTGTCCCACGGCATGGCTTCGGGCAGGGCGCTTTCACCGATTTCCTTGGTGTCGATGATCGACGGGTAATCGATGTCCGGCAGCACGCCCTGGTGCTGGGTGCTCTGCCCGGAAACCCGGTAGAACTTGGCCAGGGTCAGTTTCAGCTCGCCATGGTTGAGCGGCTGGATGGTCTGCACCGTGCCCTTGCCGAAGGTCTGCCCGCCGAGGATCAGCGCGCGGTGATAGTCCTGCATGGCACCGGCGAAAATCTCCGAAGCCGAGGCCGACAGGCGGTTGACCACCAGCGCCAGCGGGCCTTTGTAGAAGGCGCCGTTGTTTTCGTCTTCAAGCACGTCGACGCGGCCGTCGCTGTTGCGCACCAGCACCGTCGGGCCCTTGTCGATGAACAGGCTGGTCAGCTCGGTGGCTTCCTGCAGCGAGCCGCCGCCGTTGTTGCGCAGGTCGATGACCACGCCGTCGACTTTTTCCTTCTGCAGTTCGGTCAGCAGCTTTTTAACGTCGCGGGTGGTGCTCTTGTACTCCGGATCGCCGGCCCGGAAGGCCTTGAAGTCGAGGTAGAAGGCCGGGATCTCGATGATCCCGAGCTTGTAGTCACGGCCGTCCTGCTTGAGCTTGAGCACCGATTTTTTCGCCGCCTGCTCTTCGAGTTTTACCGCTTCACGGGTGATCGGCACGATCTTGGTGGTCTGGTCGTTAGGGGCGTTGCTGGCCGGGATGATTTCCAGGCGCACCACCGAACCTTTCGGCCCGCGGATCAGCTTGACCACTTCATCCAGGCGCCAGCCGATCACGTCGACCATTTCCTTGTTGCCCTGGGCCACGCCGATGATCTTGTCGGCCGGAGCGACCAGCTTGGTCTTGGCGGCAGGGCCGGCCGGGACCAAGCGCACGATCTTGACCTGGTCGTTGTCGCTTTGCAGCACGGCACCGATACCTTCGAGCGACAGGCTCATGTTGATATCGAAGTTTTCCGCGTTGTCGGGCGACAGGTAGTTGGTGTGCGGGTCGTAGGATTGGGCGAAGGTGTTGATATAGGCCTGGAAGATGTCTTCGGCGCGGGTCTGGTCCAGGCGCGTGAGCTGGTTCTTGTAGCGCTTGGTCAGCAGTTCCTGGATCGCCTTGGGCTCTTTGCCGGCGATCTTCAGGCGCAGCACTTCATCCTTGACGCGTTTGCGCCAGAGGTCGTCGAGCTCGGCCTGGTTCTTCATCCACGGCGCGTCCTTGCGATCGATCAGCAAGGTCTCTTTGGTGGTGAAGTCGAAGTTGTCGACGCCCTTGCTCAGCTCGGCCAGGGCGAAGTCCAGGCGCGATTTGACCCGGTCCAGGTAGCGTTTGTAGATGGTGAAGCCGGGGTCGAGATTGCCGCTTTTGAGGAAATCGTCGAACTGGGTCTTCCACTTGTCGAACTCGGCAATGTCGCTGGCGGTGAAGTAGCTGCGCGCAGGATCGAGGAGTTTGAGGTAGCTGTCGTAGATGATCACCGAGCGCGCATCGTTGAGCGGCGGCTTGCTGTAGTGGTGGCGCTTGAGCAGCTCGACCACGTTGAGGCTGGCGACCACTTCATCGCGGTCGGGCTGGAGCTTATCCCAGCTGTTGGCGGCCCATGCACTGCCCGCCAATGGCAGACTGCCCAGACCGATCAACAGGGCGAGGGTGGTGCTTGGCAGAAAATGCTTCATGCTGATTCGACGTAGGGACAATTGATCACGCATATTAGGCCGTCTTTGAATTCGCCGGTTCCATGAAAACCGGACGCATAATGCAAAAAGCCCGGGGCTACAGCTCCCGGGCTCAGTCATGACTCAACTATGGAGGCACTGTGAAGGCATTGCAAGGCGTTGACGGACATGTGGAGTGGGTTGCGACGACAAGTCCAACTTGCGATATCGGTCAAGTACGAATTCGCGTGGCCGCCGCCGGCCTCAATCGCGCTGACCTGCTCCAGCGTGCCGGGCTCTACCCGCCACCACCGGGGGCCAGCGAGTTTCTCGGCCTGGAATGCTCCGGGGTGATCAGCGAAGTGGGCGCCGGTTCTTCCTGGCAGGTCGGTGATCGGGTCTGTGCCTTGCTCGCCGGTGGCGGCATGGCCGAGGAAGTGGTGGTCGATGGCCGCCACGTGCTGCCGGTGCCGGAGGGCCTGAGCCTGCAGGAAGCGGCGGCGATCCCCGAGGTGTATGCCACGGCCTGGCTCAATGTGTTCCAGCTGGCGGCGCTCAAGCCCGGTGAGAAGGTCTTGCTGCATGCCGGTGCCAGCGGTGTCGGCTCGGCGGCGATCCAGCTGTGCAAGGCCTTTGGCAGCCCGTGTTGGGTCAGCGTCGGCTCGGCCGAGCGCCTGGTCTACTGCGAAGACCTGGGGGCCAGCGGTGGCGTGGTGCGCGGTGAAGACCTCGAGGCGTTGAACGATTTCGCCCCGTTCAATGTGATCCTCGACCCGGTCGGCGCCAACTATGCCGAGCTCAACCTCAAGCTGCTGGCCCGTGACGGGCGCTGGGTGATCATCGGCTTGATGGGCGGGCGCAAGGCTGAGCTGGACCTGGCGCAACTGCTGGGCAAGCGCATACAGGTGATGGGTTCGACCTTGCGCACCCGCGATGATCAGTTCAAGGCAGACCTGCTCAGCGACCTCGGCCAGCAAGTGTGGCCGCTGTTCAGTGAAGGCCGGCTCAAGCCGCAACTGGCCAAGGCCTTCCCGATCAAGGATGCCGAAGCGGCGTTTGCCGAGCTTGCCAGCAATCAGGTGTCGGGCAAGCTGGTGTTGGTGATCGACGAGAGTCTGGTGTAAACCGCCAATCGCGGGGCAAGTCGAGTCGTCGCACCGCCGCTCCCACAGGAGCGGCTTGCCCCGCGATGGCTTCAATCATTTCCAGCTATGAATCGGCCAGCCATGGGTCTCGGCCTGCTCGCGCAACACCGGATCCGGATTGACCACATGCGGGTAATCCACCTTCAGCAGCAACGGCAGGTCGTTGCGTGAATCCGAGTAGAAACTCGCGCCTTCAAGGTTCTCTTCCTGTTCATCCAGCCATTCCAGCAAACGGGCGATCTTGCCTTCGCGGTAGGTCAGCACGCCGGTGGTGTTGCCGGTGTAAACACCGCGTGCAATATCCAGCTCAATGCCAAGAACTTCATCGATACCCAGGCGCTCGGCAATAGGCTTGACCAGGTGGGTGCCGGAAGCCGAAATCACCAGTATCCGGTCACCGGCCTTGCGGTGGGCGGCGATGGTTTGGGTGGCGTCGCTGAAGATGATCGGTTCGATGAAATCTTCTACCCAGGGCGCTACAAGATGCTCGACTTCTTCCGGGGTGCGGCCGATCAGCGGCTCGAGGCTGAAGGCCATGTAGTCCTCCATGCGCAGCTTGCCATGGCTGTAGGCGTCCATCAGTTCGTTGTTCTTGCGCATGAAAGAGTCTGGATCGACCCAGCCCAGACGGCCCATCTGTTCGCTCCAGAGCGTGGCGCAGTCACCGTGGATCAGGGTTTCGTCCAGATCGAAAATCGCGAGTGCCATATTCAGAAAAACTCCTGTGCAACCCTCAGGCGACTTCGCAGAGGGCGGTGGGATCGATCGACAAGGATACCCGCTGGCCGTCCGGGTGCAGGTCGGCGGACGAGCGGTTGAGCACATCGACCAGCAATTCTACCCCGCGCGCTTCAACCCGGTAGCGGATTACGTTGCCCAGCAGGCTGTGGCTGCGTACCAGCCCCTCCAGCTCACCGTCCAGGCTTAGCGCGATGGCTTCCGGGCGAATCGCCAGGCGGCTGCTCACCGGGCGCTGCAGCAGGCGGCTGGCGCTGTCGGCGTCGAGCAGGTTGTAGTTGCCGATAAAGCCTGCGGCGAACACGTCCACCGGCGCGGTATAGAGGGTTTCGGCATCGCCGCTCTGGACGATGCGGCCCTGGTTCATGAGGAAGATGCGATCAGACATGGTCAGCGCTTCTTCCTGGTCGTGGGTGACGAAAATGGTGGTCAGGCCCAGTTCGCGCTGGATCGCGCGGATCTGTTCGCGCAGGTGCTTGCGAATGCGCGCATCCAGCGCCGACAGCGGTTCGTCGAGCAGCAGCAGGCGCGGGCGGGTGACCAGCGAGCGGGCCAGGGCCACGCGCTGGCACTGGCCGCCGGACAACTGGTGCGGGTAGCGTCGGGCAAAGTCCTGCAGCTCGACCAGTTGCAGTACTTCGCGGACCCGCGCCTGACTGTCGTCGCTGTTGACCTTCTGCATGCGCAGGCCGAAGGCGACGTTCTGTTCGACGGTCATGTTGGGGAACAGCGCGTAGCTCTGGAACACCATGCCGATCCCGCGTTTTTGCGGGCTCAGCGGCACCAGGTCGTTGCCATCGAGGAGGATGCGCCCGCTGTCCACTGCGGTGAGCCCGGCGATGCAGCGCAGCAGGGTGGACTTGCCGCAGCCGGACGGGCCGAGCAGGGTAACGAATTCGCCGCGTTCGATCTGGCAGTTGATGTCGTTGAACACCGGGCTGCCGGCATAGCTTTTTTGCAGGTTCTGTACGCTGACAAAGCTCATATCAGGACTTGTCCTTGTTCAGGCGGTTGGCTGCCCAGGTCAGCACCAGCACGAAGAGGAAATAGGAAACCACCAGGGCACTGTTGAAGTGGCCGCTGCTGTTGCGCATGTTGTTGAGGTACACCTGCAGGGTCTCGTAGCGGGTGCCGACCAGCAGGTTGGCAAACACGAACTCGCCGAACAGGAACGAGAACGACAGCAGCAAGGCCACCATCAGGCCCTTGCGCAGGTTCGGCAGCACCACCAGGAAGGCAGCCTGGAAGGTGCTGGCGCCAAGCAGCTGGGCCGCGTCCATCAGGTCGCGCAGGTTGATCGCCTGCAGGTTGTTGGTAATCGCCCGGTACATGAATGGCAGGGCCACGGTGAAGTAGCAACCGATGAGGATCCACGGCGTGCCGACCATGGCCATCGGCCCCGAGCCGTAGAGCTGCAGCAGGCCCACCGACGACACCACCGGCGGCACCGCGAAGGGCAGCAGGATGAGGATGTTCATCAGCGCATCGAGCCGTGGGAAGTGGTAATGGACCACGAACAACAGCGGCAATATCAACAGCACCGATAGCAGCAGGGCACCGACGCACACCAACAGCGACTGGCCGAAGGCGGCGAGAAAGCGCGGGTCGCTCCACAGCGCCAGGTACCACTTGAAGGTCAGGCCGCTGGGCAGCAGGCTCGCCGACCAGCTGGTGGCCAGCGAGTAGAGCAGGGTGCCGGCCAGCGGCAGCAAGAGGATGATGAACAGCAGGTAGACCACCAGGCGGTGGTACAGCGACGAGGTGCCCGGTTCAGCGCGCGACATGGTAGCTCCGCTTCAATAGCCATTGATGGACGAAGGTCACCAGGGTCATCAGCCCGACCAGGATGACCGCCAGGGCGCTGGCCAGGTTCGGGTCCAGCGAGATGTCGCCGGCCACCAGCGCGGCGATGCGGATCGGCAGCACGTTGAAGTTGCCGGTGGTCAGTGCATAGACCGTGGCATAGGCGCCCAGGGCGTTGGCCAGAAGGATCACGAAGGTGCCCAGCAGCGCCGGGGTCAGCACCGGCAGGCCGATGTGCCGCCAGTATTGCCAGGCGTCGGCGCCGAGCAGCTCGGCCGATTCGCGCCAGTCCTCGCGCAGGGCGTCGAAGGCCGGGTAGAGCAGCAGCACGCCGAGGGGAATCTGGAAATAGGTGTAGAGGATGATCAGCCCGGTCTTGGAGTAGAGGTTGAAGTCTTCGATGATCCCGACCTGCTTCAGCAGCATGGTCAGCGCGCCGTTGAAGCCCAGCAGGATGATGAAGGCGAAGGCCAGGGGCACCCCGGAGAAGTTGCTGGTCATGTTGGCGAAGGCGTTGACGAAATCGCGCAGGCGCGAGTCGACCCGGCGCAGGGAATAGCTGCCGAGGATGGCGATGAGGATGCCGAACAGACTCGACCAGAAGCTGATTTCCAGGCTGTGCTGGATGGCCTGGCGATAGAACCTGGAGCTGAATATCTTGGTGAAGTTGTCCAGGCCCCAGCTCGATTCCACCTGCACGCTGTGGAACATGACCCAGGCCAGCGGGGCTATCTGGAAGATGATGAAAAACACCGCGAAAGGCACCAGGCAGAGCAGGGCCAGCCATTTGCCGCGCTTGATCGAATTCACTTGAGCAGCTCCCGGCACACCGGTTTGTCGTGGGGCACGCCGAGCAACTCGCAAATGGTGCCGCACAGTTCGGTCTGCAGCGGCTTGGCCGCCGGGTCGAGGCTGAACGCCTGGCCAAAAACGAACAGCGGTACTTCGCGTTCTTCGGCCAGCAGGCCATTGTGCGAGCGGTCGTTGTTCATGCCGTGGTCGGCGGTCACCAGGACCTGATAGCCCTCTTCGAGCCAGGTGCGCAGGTAGTCGGCAAGAAGGATATCGGCGCTGCGCGCGCTGTTGCGGTACTGGCTGCTGTCCAGGCCGTGGCGGTGGCCGGCGTCGTCGATGTTCATCGGGTGCACCAGGAGAAAGTTCGGTGCATGGCGGCGGCGCAGGTACTCGGCATCGGCGAACAGGTGCGAATCGGGGTAGTGGTCGGCGTAGTAGAACAGCCCGTGCTGAATCGGCAGCTTCGGCGCGTGGGTGTGGCGGTCGCGCAGCGGGTCGAAGGGCGAGCGGTTGTACAGCTCGCTCATCCAGTGATAGGCCGCCGCGGCCGTGCCCAGGCCGGCTTCGCGGGCGTAGTGGAACACGCTGCGCTGGTTGGACAGGCGGTTGACGTTGTTGTGGACGATGCCGCTGTCGATCGGTGCGACGCCGGTGAGAATGCATTCGTACAGCGGCCGCGACAACGACGGCAGCTCGCATTCCAACCGGTACAGCGCGGCGCGGTCGGCTTCGACATAGGCATGCAGATGGCCCATGGCATGGTGTGCGACCTGATGGTTGAGGCCATCGAGCAGGACCAGGATGACGTTGTGGTTCATAGGAACTCCGCAATTGTGGTGACCTCATCGCTGGCAAGTCAGCTCCCACAGACCTTGTGGGATCTGGCTTGCCAGCGATTGGGGGTAGCAGGTATTGCCTGACACCCCCTGAAGGTTCACTCCATCTCGATGATCACTTGCTCCTGCCACTTCTGCGGCAGGGCCTTGGAGGTCGCTTCCCAGGCGTCAGCATTTTTGATCGGCTGCGCGGCGCCGTACTGCTCGTTGGGCAGCAGTTTGGCCTCTACCTCAGCCGGCAGTTTCAGGTGCTCGGCACGGATCGGCCGGGCGTGGCCCTGGGCCAGGTTGATCTGCCCGGCATCACTGAAGATGTATTCGCGGGTCAGCTTGGCGGCGTTGGGGTTTTTTGCGTACTTGTTGATGATGGTGGTGTAGCCGGACATCACCGAACCGTCAGACGGGATCAGTACCTCGAAGCGCTTCGGGTCGATCTGCTGGCGGTAGCTCAGGCCGTTGAAGTCCCAGACCACGCCGACTTCGATCTCGCCCTTCTCCAGGGTCTGGATGGTCGGGTTGGCCAGCGACAGGCGTTTTTGCTGGGCCAGCTTGGTGAACAGCTGCAGGCCCGGTTCGATGTTGCTCTCGTCGCCTTTATAGGCGATGGCCGCGGCCAGTACGCCGTTGGCAGCCTGGGCGGCAGTGCTGACGTCACCGATAGCGACCTTGTACTTGCCTTTTTCCAGGTCATGCCAGGTTTTCGGGATGTCTTCTTCCTTCACCAGTTGCTTGTTGATGATGAAGGCAATGGTGCCGGTATAGGCCAGGGCCCAGTGGCCGTCTTTATCCTTGGCCCAGTCCGGGACCTGCTCCCAGGTGCTTGGCTTGTACGGCTGGGTCACGCCCTTGGCCACGGCGATCGGGCCGAAGGCGGCGCCGACGTCACCGATGTCGGCGCTGGCGTTGTCTTTTTCGGCATCGAACTTGGCCACTTCCTGGGCCGAGCTCATGTCGGTGTCCATGTGCTTGAGGCCGTATTTTTTCGCAAGGTCGTCCCAGGTGCCTTTCCAGTTGGCCCAGGCATCGGGCATGCCCACGCTGTTGACCGCGCCTTCCTTGCGGGCGGCGTCCTCGAGGGCCTTGAGGTCGGTGTCGGCGGCCATGGCCGCAGTGCAGAAAGCGATACTCGAGCCTAACAGTGACGCCAGAAAAAGCTTTTTCATCCGAAGCTCCTTGATGGGTGCCGTGCAAAACGCAAAAGGTGTTGTTGGACGTTGTTGCGGTTCGGTTGGTCTAGGTCAGCAATACCTGAGCCAAGGTAGGCCTGTTGCATGACAATTTGATGTCCAGGCGTGCTGCCAGCCAGGGCTTGCGCCCCTGAAAATCAAGCGTAGACCACCCTGACTGTCATCTGGCATTCATCTGCAGTGCCTAGGCTTGCACTATTCTCATAGCCCTGAAGGCGCCAAAATTGGGCGCCGCCGGTGCTGGACTAGTCCAGATAGGTAACCTTTGATGCAGCCACTGCCACCGCGAGCAGTAACAGCCATCTGTCATGCCCTGCAGGAGCAGATCGAGCATGGCCTCCTGTCGCCCGGCTGCAAGCTGCCGGCCGAACGCAAGCTCAGCGAGGTGTTCGACACCACGCGCATCACCTTGCGTGAGGCGCTGGTGCAACTGGAGGCGCGTGGCTTGATTTACCGCGAGGAACGGCGCGGCTGGTTCGTCGCGCCCGAGCGCCTGACCTACGACCTGATCAAGCGCAGCCACTTTCATGCCATGGTCCGTGAGCAGGGCCGCGAGGCGCGCACCGAGTTGCTGTCGGCGCGCCTGCAACCGGCGACGGCAGTGGTTTGTGCGCGGCTGCAACTGGCGCCGTTGTCGAGTGTGATCCAGATCTGCCGGTTACGCCGGATCGATGGCCGGGCGGTGCTGTATGCCGAGCACTACCTGAATCCCGAGTACTTCCCGGGCATTCTTGACCATGACCTGAGCCAGTCGCTGACCGAGTTGTATGCCGGAAACTACGGTATCCAGTACGGGCGGGTACGCTTCGAGATCCTGCCGACTGCCTTGCCGGTGGCGGCAGCGCTGGCGCTTAAAGTGTCGGCCGGCAGCCCCGGCCTGCACATCACCCGGGTCAACAGCGACCAGCGCGGGCGGCTGATCGACTGTGACCTTGAGTACTGGCGCCATGATGCAATCCGCATCAAGGCTGAAGCCGGTTAAGCCTTGGTGGGCGTTTCGCTGAACGGTGTGCTGGCGTCGGCGGTGATCACCTGCACGCTCAGGCGCGGGGTGGCAAGGTCCAGGCCTGCTTCATCGAGCTGGCGCTTGAGCGCCAGGTTGAAGGCCCGCGACACTTCCCACTGCTTGATCGGTGCGGTCTTGAAACGGGCACGCAGGATCGCCGAACCCGACTCGAAGCTCTCCACACCCTGTAGTTCCAGCGGCGACCAGATGTTGCGGCGCATCAGCGGGTCGTTGCGCATCTTCTGCCCTACATCGCGGATCAGGGTGATCGCCTGGTCAATGTTCATGCTGTGCGGGATGGCTACCCGGAAGATCGCGTAGCCGAACTCGCGGGAGTAGTTCTTGATGCTCTTGATCTCGCTGAACGGGATGGTGTGGACGATGCCGTCGATATCGCGCAGGCGCACAGTACGGATGGTCAGGCCCTCGACCGTGCCCAGGTGACCACCGACATCGACGTAGTCGTCGATGGCCAGGGAGTCTTCGATGATGATGAACAGCCCGGTGATCAGGTCGGCAACCAGCGACTGTGCGCCAAAACCGATGGCCAGGCCGATGACACCGGCACCGGCCAGCAGCGGGGTGACGTTCATGCCCATGTTGGCCAGGGCGACGATCACCGCAATGATGAAGATCGTCACGAACAGCACGTTACGGATCAGCGGCATCATGGTTTGCGCACGGGCGTTGGCCAGGCCTTTGCGCGAACGGGTCAGGGCGTGGTGCACGGCAGTGTCGGCAAGAATCCACACCAGCCAGGCGGCAATCAGGGTGCCGGCCAGGCCGAACAGGCGCACCGCCACCTCATGGCCTTCGCCCTCGGTGAAGGAAATCAGCGAGAAGCCCCAGACGCGCAAGCCGAGCTCGATGAACACCAGCCAGATGAACAGGTGCACCAGGGTGTAGCCGAAGCTGCGCAAGCGTTCCGAGTACACCGCCTGGCGACGGTTGGCCCGCTGCGGCTTGAGCCCGTGGCGACGGACCAGGCCGTTGATGACCATGCACAAGATCAGCAGCACCGTGCACATCAGCGACTGGCGCAGGGCAGTGCTGGTGTCGCCGGCGGAAATGAATGTGGCAAATAGCGAAATCGCCACCAGCACCAGCGCCGGCAGGTACCAGAAGGTGCCGAGGATTTCGATGGTATCGCTCAGCGCCCGGCGGGTTAGGCGCCGTGACAGCGGCTGGTTGCGGATCAGGTGGGCGATGGGCCGGCGAAAGCGCAGGATGAACAACCCGGTCGACAGCCCGGCGAGGATGTTGGCCAGGGTCGCCAGGGTGTGCGAGAGGTGATCGCCAAGGGCACTGGCCATGCGCGGGTCGTTCATGGCCTCGCCGAAGGCGGCGAAGCTGCCGATCAGCCACAGCGGGCGGAACGCCTGGTGGCGCAGGATGTGCAGGGCGCGGTGGCGGTGCGGGCCGTCAAGCAGGGAGAAGGCGATGACGCAGATTGCCGAGAAGCAGGTACCGACCACCAGCGCGTAGGCCAGGACCATGGCCATCGACTTGCCCAGTGACGAGGGCAGGGCAAAGCTCAGGTACACGGTGATCACCAGCGCCACCAGCCAGGGCCCCAGTTTGCGCAGGGCGAAGCGCACCAGGTCCCAGGTGCGCGGGTGTTGCGGCAGTTCTTCAGTCAGGCCAAAGCGCAGCCGGACCTGGTGGCCGACCCAGTTCAGGGCGTAGGCCAGCAGGCTCCACAGGGCAATGATCGCGGCAAAGCCGAAGAGGATCGGCGGCCATTCGTGCCAGGGCACCAGGCGGGCGTCGAGCTCGATCTGCGCCAGCTCCAGTTCGCGGGTCCAGCGGTTGAACGGGCTGGCCTCACCGCTGAACTGTTTTTCCAGCTCGCCGAAGGTCGTGCCGATCAGGCCCAGTACGCCTTGTTCGGCGCTGGGTTGCGCCTGTTTGGTGCTGTCGCGCAGTTTTTTCAGGTCGGCCAGCAGCTTGGCCCGTTGCTGGTCGTTCTCCAGGCTCTTGATCACTTCATCCAGTGACTGGCCCAGGGGTTCGCTAGCTTCGGGCTGGGCCTTGCTGCCGCCACCGAGCAGGCCCGGCAGGCCGGCGGCGTGCGCGGGCGCAACGAAGAACAGGGGCAGGAGCAGGAGAAAAACGCGGAAAAAGACAGGCACCGGACAATCAACCTCAAAACGATCAATCGCCCGAGTGTAGTGTATTTGTCAGTTGAGTTTCTCGAGGATCTTCCAGCACATGATGCCGATCATGCCCAGGGTGCCGACCCACATCATCAGTACGCCGATATTGCGATCGCGCAGGTTGAAGCCCACGGTCAGCAGGATCAGGCCGGCGATGACCGGAAGGAACAGAGAGGCAAAGGCTGACATGCGGCAAGGTCCTTACTTGAGAGTTATGGCTCAAGCATAGCGGGATTCGCCGGCGAGGGGTTGATCGGGGTCAGGCTGGCGGGCCTCATCGCTGGCAAGCCAGCTCCCACAGGTTCGGCATGTGGGAGCTGGCTTGCCAGCGATGCAGGCGCCGCGCAGTTACGGCAAGTCGCGGCTGCGATAGAACGCCGTCAGCACCTTGACCAGGTGCGCCAGGTCCTGGCTGCCGCACAGCTCGCGGATCGAGTGCATGGCGAAGGTCGGCAGGCCTATGTCGACAGTGCGCACGCCCAGGTGGCTGGCGGTGATCGGGCCGATGGTCGAGCCGCAACCCATGTCGCTGCGCACCACGAAGCTCTGCACCGGTACTTCCTCGGCCATGCACAGGTGGCGGAAGAAACCGGCGGTTTCGCTGTTGGTGGCGTAGCGCTGGTTGTTGTTGACCTTGATCACCGGGCCGGCATTGAGCTTGGGCCCGTGGTTGCCGTCGTGCTTCTCGGCATAGTTGGGGTGCACGCCGTGGGCGTTGTCGGCCGAGACCAGCAGCGAACGCTGGATCGCGCGGACGAAGTCGTCGCCATCGGGCAGCAGGCGGCGCAGGGTCTGTTCGAGCATCGGCCCGTCGGCGCCACAGGCCGAGCAGGAGCCGACCTCTTCGTGGTCGTTGCACACCAGCACGCAGGTTTCATCACTGTCGGCATTGAGCAGCGCCTGCAGGCCGGCGTAGCACGACAGCAGGTTATCCAGGCGCGCGCCGGCGATGAACTCGCCATGCAGGCCGATCAAGGCGGCGCTCTGGGTGTCGTAGAAGCTCAGTTCGTAATCCAGCACCACATCGGCGTTCAGGCCGTGCTCGCGGGCCAGTTGGTCGGTGAGCAGGGCACGAAAATCCACGCGCTCGTCACCGGCAACCTGGGCCAGGATCGGCGGCAGCTCGGTCTGCGGGTTGATCGCCCAGCCTTCGTTGGCGGTACGGTTGAGGTGGATCGCCAGGTTCGGGATCACCGCGATCGGCAGCTTGAAGTCGACCAGCTGGCTTTCGACCTTGCCATCACGGCGGAAGGTTACCCGCCCGGCCAGCGACAGGTCACGGTCGAACCATGGCGCCAGCAAGGCGCCGCCGTAGACTTCCACACCCAGTTGCCAGAAGCCCTGGCGCTGCAGCTCGGGCTGCGGCTTGACCCGCAGGCACGGGCTGTCGGTGTGGGCGCCGACCAGACGGATACCATCGAGCAGTGGCGAGTGACGGCCAAGCTTGAAGGCGATGATCGAGGAATCGTTGCGGGTCAGGTAGTAGCGACCGCCGGCCACGGTGGCCCAGCTGTCGCGCTCGTCCAGGCGCTGGTAACCGGCGGCATCGAGGCGCTGGGCCAGGGCGGCGGTGGCATGGAACGGCGTAGGGGAGGCCTTGAGGAAGTCGATCAGGCCTTGATTCAGTGCATCGCGCATAGGTCACTCCAGACAGCAGTGGCGGCATTGTAGCGGGTGAGCTGCAAGCCGCAAGCCGCAAGAGGCGGTGCTGCACGAAAGGGTGGCAATCGCTTGCAGCTTGTAGCTTACAGCTTGCCGCTGGCGCCGTCAGAACGGCGCCGGACACTCGAAGCGCAGCCGCTCCCCGGACACCGGGTGGGTAAAGCTCAGCATGCTCGCATGCAGGCACAGCCGCTCATGGGCCGCCAGCGCCTCGGGACAGGCATACAGGCGATCACCCAGCAGCGGATGACCGATCGACAGCATGTGCACGCGTAACTGGTGCGAGCGTCCGGTGATCGGCGTCAGCTCGACCCGGCAATGATCGCCACAGCGCTCGACGATGCGCCAGAAGGTCAGGGCATGCTTGCCCTGCTCATGGTCGACCACGTGCCGTGGCTTGGTCGGCGGGTCGTAGCGCAGTGGCAGGTCGATGCTGCCGCTGTCGAGCGCCGGCTGGCCCCAGCACAGTGCGGTGTAGGCCTTCTCGGTTTCGCGGTCGTGGAACTGCCGGGACAGTTCGCGGTGACTGTCGGCGTCGCGGGCCAGGAGGATGATCCCCGAGGTCTCCCAGTCCAGGCGGTGGACGATCAGGGCATCGGGGTAGCCGTTTTCCTGCAGGCGGGTGATCAGGCAATCCTTGTTGTCTTCGGCCCGGCCCGGCACAGACAGCAGCAGGGTCGGTTTGTTGATCACCAGGATGGCGTCATCTTCATGCAGGATGTGTACGTTGGACAGCGGCATTGCGTGTTCCAAAATAGCTGTGGGAGCGGGCTTGCCCCGCGACGCGATATGACTGGCAGATCGCAATCGCGGGTCAAGCCCGCTCCCACAGGGTGCCCGAAAACGCTATCAGCGATCGGGCAGGGTGATGTTGAGTTCGAGGATCGAGCAGCTGCCCTGGTTTTCCAGAGCGACCTGCACATCATCGGAGCCGATGTTGACGTACTTGCGGATCACTTCCACCAGTTCCTTCTGCAGGGCTGGCAGGTAGTCCGGAGTACTGCGCTGACCGCGCTCGTGCGCCACGATGATCTGTAGACGCTCTTTCGCGACCGAGGCGGTGCTTACTTTTTTGCTGGCACGAAAGAAGTCAAAAAGGTTCATTGGTTAGTTGCCTCCAAACAGGCGCTCGAAGAATCCCTTCTTCTTCACATCAAGGAACCGATGTTCCACGTTTTTGCCCAGCAGGCGGTCAACGGTATCGCTATAGGCCTGGCCAGCATCGCTCTGGTCGTCAAGGATTACCGGCACGCCCTGGTTGGATGCCTTGAGCACCGCCTGGGATTCCGGGATCACGCCCAGCAGGGCCACCGAGAGGATTTCCTTGACGTCTTCGACGCCGAGCATTTCGCCCTGGCTGACGCGCTCTGGATGATAGCGGGTGATCAGCAGGTGTTCCTTGATCGGGTCTTCGTTGCGTTCGGCGCGGCGCGATTTGCTCGCCAGCAGGCCCAGCATACGGTCCGAGTCACGTACCGAGGAGACTTCCGGGTTGGTCACCACGATCGCTTCGTCAGCGAAGTACATGGCCAGGTGGGCGCCTTTCTCGATACCGGCCGGCGAGTCGCAGACCACGTATTCAAAGTCCTCTTTGAGCTGCATCAGGACTTTTTCCACGCCTTCCTGGGTCAGCGCGTCCTTGTCACGGGTCTGGCTGGCGGCCAGTACGAAGAGGTTTTCAAGGCGCTTGTCTTTGATCAGCGCTTGCTGCAGGTTGGCTTCGCCGTTGACGACGTTGACGAAGTCGTACACCACGCGGCGTTCGCAGCCCATGATCAGGTCGAGGTTACGCAGGCCGACGTCGAAGTCGACGATGACAGTCTTGTGGCCGCGCAGTGCGAGGCCGGTACCAATAGCGGCGCTGGTGGTGGTCTTACCCACACCACCCTTGCCGGATGTAACCACGAGAATCTTGGCCAAGGTGTTTCACCCCTAAAGAAAAGGACGTCGAGTCCCAAAAAATACAAAAAACGGCAACATCGAAAAAAGTTGCGCAGAAAATGGCGGCAAGTATCCGTTAAAGACGGGTGATGTTCAACACGTCACCGGACAGGCTGACCTGTACCCCGGCCCCCCACAGCGGATCGCGGCGCAGGTCTTCTGAGACCTTGTATTGCCCGGCGATCGAGACCATCTCGGCGGTCAGCTGCTGGCAGAAGATCCGCGCCCGGGTGTTGCCCTTGATCCCGGCCAGTGCCCGCCCACGCATTGCACCGTACACATGGATGTTGCCATCGGCGAGAAGTTCCGCGCCCGGGCTGACCGACGACACTACTACCAGATCGCCACCCTGGGCGTAGATCTGCTGGCCACCGCGTACCGGGGTGGTGATGATCTTGGTCGGGCGGATGGCCGGCTCCGGCGGTGCAACGGGCGCTGGCGCAGGTTCGGGCTTCTTCACTTCAGGCTCCGGCTCCAGCGGCCGCTCCCGGGCGCCGGAGGGCGGCAGTACCGGCAAGTCGATGGCGATCGCGGCGGCGATGTCTTCGATGCGGCTGGCGCGGATGGCCAGGGTACGCAGGCCGTGATGGCGGCAGACGCGCATCAGCCCGGGCAGGTCGACCGCGCCTTCGCCGGCCGGGAGCTTGTCCAGGGCCAGTACCAGCGGGGTATTGCTGAAGAAATTCGGCGCCTGGGCCACCTTGGCCGCCAACTGCCGGTCGAGGCCTTCGAGGTTGTTCCGGGCGAGCTCGAGCACGGTTATGGCGAGCATGCTGCCCTTGAGCTGGAACACGGGGTCTTGGTCTGGCGTTTGGGATTGGCTCATGGTCTGCATTAGGGCGGCTTGTTACGAAAAAGTGCCCAGACTTATAACGAGAACACCGGTTGGCCGCAACCCGTGCCGAACCGTTGTAGAATGCCCGGCCCTTGTCTTTCCGGAATCTTTAATGGATCGCCCGCGTTTTCGTCGTTACTTTCTGCACCCGCGCTTCTGGCCGCTGTGGCTGGGCCTGGGCCTGCTGTGGCTGATCGTGCAGCTGCCGTACCGGGCCTTGCTGGTGATCGGCCGTGCCCTGGGGGCACTGATGTACCGGGTGGCCGGCGAACGCCGCTACATCGCGGCGCGCAACCTTGAGCTGTGCTTCCCCGAGTTACCGTCCGTCGAACGGCAGCGCCTGCTGAAGGAAAATTTCGCCTCCACCGGCATCGCCTTCTTCGAAATGGCCATGAGCTGGTGGTGGCCAAAGGCCCGTTTGGCGCGCCTGGCGCACATCGAAGGGCTGGAGCACCTGCAGGCCGCCCAGCGTGATGGCCAGGGTGCCATCCTCATGGCCCTGCACTTCACCACCCTGGAGATCGGCGCGGCATTGCTGGGCCAGGAGCACACCATCGACGGCATGTACCGCGAGCATGGCAACCCGGTGTTCGATTTCATCCAGCGCCGTGGTCGCGAGCGGCACAACCTCGATTCGCTGGCGGTAGAGCGCGAGGACGTGCGTGGCATGCTCAAGCTGCTGCGCGCCGGCCGGGCCATCTGGTACGCACCCGACCAGGACTACGGCGCCAAGCAGAGCCTGTTCGTGCCGCTGTTCGGCATCGAAGCGGCGACCGTCACCGCCACCACCAAGTTCGCCCGCCTGGGCAAGGCGCGGGTGATCCCTTTCACCCAGCAGCGCCTGGCCGATGGCAGCGGTTACCGGCTGGTGATTCATCCGCCGCTTGCGGACTTTCCCGGCGAGACCGAAGAGGCCGATTGCCTGCGCATCAACCAGTGGATCGAAACAGCGCTGCGTGAATGTCCGGAGCAGTACCTGTGGGCGCATCGGCGCTTCAAGTCGCGCCCGCCGGGGGCCCCGAAGCTTTACGAAAAACGGCGTTGAAGCTATCGCGGGGCAAGTCGAGTCGTCGCACCGCCGCTCCTACAGCTGTGTGTGGGAGCGGGCTTGCCCCGCGATGAATTCACCAAAAATCCAGGAAGGTAAAATGGCTGAACCGATCACCGGCTTGATCCTCTCCGGCGGCGGCGCCCGCGCCGCCTATCAGGTCGGTGTGCTGGCCGGCATTGCCGACCTGCTGCCGCCCGGTGCCGCCAATCCCTTTCCAGTGATCGTCGGCACCTCGGCCGGGGCCATCAATGCCGTGACCCTGGCCAGCGGTGCCACCCACTTTGCCGATGCGATCCGCCGCCTGACCAGCTTCTGGCAGGGCTTTCGCAGCCATCAGGTGCTGCGCAGCGACTGGCCCGGAGTGATCCGCCAGGCCAGCCGCTTTGTCGGCCACAGCCTGCTTGGTCTTGGCTCACCGGTACCGGTGGCGCTGCTCGACAGCTCGCCGTTGCGCTCCTTGCTCAACCAGCACCTTGAGCTCAACGGCATCGGCCACGCCATCGAGCAGCAACACCTGCGCGCGGTGGCGGTGACGGCTTTCGGTTACGAATCCGGCCAGGCGGTGACCTTTTACCAGGGCAAAGGCGCCATCGACCCCTGGCTTCGCCACCGGCGTATCGGCCTGCCAACCCGTCTGAGTGTCGAGCACCTGCTGGCCAGTTCGGCGATCCCCTTGCTGTTCGCTCCGGTCAAGCTCGGTGAGGAATTCTTCGGTGACGGCGCGGTGCGCCAGTCGGCACCGATCAGCCCGGCGCTGCACCTGGGCGCCAGCCGCGTGCTGGTGGTCGGGGTCAGCGGCAACCCGCAGCGGCCTAATGAGGGCGAGCAGCGCCAGCGCATCTTCAGCGGCCAACAGCCGAGCCTGGCGCAGATCGGCGGGCACATGCTCAACAGCACCTTCATTGACAGCCTGGAAGACGATATCGAGCTGCTGCAGCGGCTCAACCACCTCAGCCACCTGATGCCCGAGCACCTCGAGCGCCGGCGCCTGGGCCTGGCGCCGGTCGAGGTGCTGGTGGTTGCGCCCAGCCAGCCGCTGGACGAGATCGCCGCGCGCCACCGGCGTGAGTTGCCGGCGGCGCTGCGCCTGTTCCTGCGCGGCCCGGGGGCGACCAAGACCAGTGGCGCCGGGGTCCTCAGCTACCTGCTGTTCGAAGCCGGTTATTGCAGCGAACTGATTGAACTCGGGCGTCGCGACGCCCTGGCCAAGCGCCGCGAGTTGTGCGGCTTTCTTGGCCTGCCGGCGCCCAGCTGAAGCCGCTTACTCGGCGATCTGCAGCTTGCGCGCCTCGGTGTAGACGTAGCGCACTTTCTCGTACTCGAACGGCGAGTTGAGCTGGCCATAGCGGAAGCTGGTGGTGTAGCGCTTGTCGACAGCGCGCAGTACCCAGACTTCCGGATGGTTGCTGCTGACCTCGGCGACGTTGAGGAAGTTGATCCAGTTCTCGGCGCCATAATCCACCGCCAGGCCCCCGGTATCGCGCAGGTTCGACGGGCCAAGGATCGGCAGCATCAGGTACGGGCCTTCCGGCACGCCGTAGAAGCCCAGGGTCTGGCCGAAATCTTCGCTCTGGTGCGGCAGGCCCATCTTGCTCGCCGGGTCCCACAGGCCGGCGACGCCGATGGTGGTGTTGAGCAGCAGGCGCGCGGTAATTTCCATCGAGCGCTTGCCCTTGAACTGCAGCAGGCTGTTGAGCAGGTTCGGCACATCGCCAACGTTGCTGAAGAAGTTGCTCACGCCGCTGCGCACGAAGTGCGGGGTGATGTAGCGGTAGCCGTTGACCACCGGCAGGAACACCCATTGGTCGAAGCGGTAGTTGAAGTGGTAGATGCGCCGGTTCATCGACTCCAGTGGGTCATAGATATTCAGCGCCGCCAGGGTCGAGCGCTCGAACTCGCGCTGGTCCAGGCCGGGGTTGAATTTGAGCGCCTTGAGCGGTTCGGTGAAGCCATCGGCATCGATCGGATCGGCTTCGATGACGCTGGCACGCGGCGCGGTTTCTTCGGCGGCCTGGGCCAGGCCGCAGGCCAGCAGCGCGCTAATGATCAGTAGGCGTTTAACCACGGAAGAACTCCAGCATGTCGTCGCTGTTGACGCGGTAGTTGAGGTTGCCGCAATGGCCGCCGTGAGGGTACAGGGTCAGGCGGTCACCGAAGGCGCTGCGCAGGAAGCCCAGATCGCCAGGGCCGAGGATGACATCGTCGGCGTTGTGCATCACGGCGATTTTCGGGCTTTTTTGCAGGTAATCCTTGAGGGCGTAGAGGCTGACCTGGTCGACCAGTTGCAGCAGGCTGCCGCCGTCGGTGCGGGCGCGCCACATAGGGATCACCTGCTCGGTCAGGTAGCAGTCGAAGTCGCATTGCAGGGCGCGCTTGAAGAACGGCGTGAGGCTGCTGCCTTCGGTGATCGGGTACTTGGGCGGAATGATCAGACCGCGGCGGTTGATCAGGTCGGAGGTAAAGGCGATATCGGCCGCCGAGAAGCGGAACGAGGTGCCGATGACCATCGCCATCTGTTCGTTGGACAGGTGCTGGCGTGACTGCTGGAAGTCGTACAGCAGGGCATCGTTAAGGTCGATGTAGCCCTTCTGCTGGAAGTAGCGGGTCAGCTTGTTGAGCACCAGTTCGTAGAACGTAGTGCTGTTGTTGACGCCCTTGACCTCGGTCTGCACCAGCTTGTCGAGGTTGCTGATCGAGGTGTAGAGGTTGACCGGCGGATTGAGCAACAGCACACGCTTGAAGTTGAAGCTGCGCCGGGTTTCATCCAGGTGGCTGACAAACGCGGCGTCGAGGGCGCCGAGGCTGTAGCCGCTGAGGTAGTACTCGCTGACCGGCAGGCGCGGATGCTGGGCGCGCACGCCCTGCATCACCCGGTAGAGGTCTTCGGCGTCTTCCTTGGTCACCCCGGGGGTGGCGTAGCGCGAGGCGGCGGTGATGAAGTCGAAGCTGGTCGGCGACGACAGCTGCACCACGTGGTAGCCGGCCTTGTAGTAGAGCTTTTTCAGGTATTCGTTGATGCTGCTGGAGTAGGGCGCGCCCGTGCCGGCAATCAGGAAGATCAGCGGTGCTTCATGGTCCTGGCGGGCCAGGCGGTACTTGAGTTTTTTCACCGGCCAGAAGTTGTCGGGCAGGGTAAAGGCCCGTTCCGGGCGCAAATTCAGGCTGTAGTCGGACTGGGTGATGTCGTCGTCGCTGGGCAGTTCCGGGCGTAGCTCCGGCGGCGTCGTGGCGATGGTCGCCTCGAACGGGTTGGTCAACGGATAGCCATAACTGGCGGCGTCGATGGTTTGTGCCCAAGCGCACGCACTCGAGATAAAGCCACCCAACAGGGCAGCGAGGCGCAGAGAACGAAGCATGACGGATCCCCAAAAATGCAGCAGCAAAGTGCGTTACGCAGGCTAGGACCATGGTGGCCCCGGCAAAGTTGCCTGGCGCTCCGGCATTTATCGTCCCAGATGTTGCCGCCGTCCACTGAGGATTCGCAACAATTGGTTCCATTTATCTACAGGACAAAGTAGCTGAGGCTGGCGCTTTTGCCTTGCATAGACGCCCCGGGCGATTATGCTGGGCGCCGATTTCATGTTTCTGGAGTGTCGCATGTCCCGTCGTTTACCGCTGATCGCTTTGCTGGTGTTCTTGCCCCTGTGGCTGGCGGCGAGCTATGGGCTGCGTTATGTGCTGATGGAAGATGCCCACTGGGTGGCGACCTGCGCCGACCAGGCGCAACTGTGGGGCTGCCAGGCACGCTCGGTGATGGGCTTGATGATTCATTTCAGGATTGTGGCCTGGTCGGCCCTGGGCCTGGCGCTGCTGGCCATGCTGGTGCCGGGGCGTGCCGGCTGGCGCCTGGCGGTAGCGGCACTGGTGTGCGGGATTCCGGCGCTGGTGCTGTACACCGCGAGCATTGCCGTATTTGCCGTGGTGCTGGCGGGGTTGCGGCTGGTACGGCGTTAGTTGTCTTATCGCGGGTCAAGTCGAGGGGGGGGGGGGGGGGGGGCCCCCCCCCCCCCCCCCCCCGGGGGGGGGGGGGCGCCCGCGAGGCGCCCCCCCGAAGGCTAGACGCGCCCCCACCCCGCACCCCAACCCCCCACCCCCCCACACCC
>NZ_JBNDLE010000018.1:0-118304 GCF_050435905.1 Pseudomonas sp. 2835
AAAGTAGGCCGCCGTAAAGGCGGAAGGGGCCAGCAGCAGCCCCACACTGAATGGATAAACTCGCAGCCTCAACATCCCAACCCGGGATTCCGTGAAGAGCCATAAGAAAGCCCGCATCACTGCGGGCTTTTGGTCTGCCAAGGGGTCAGCTCTTGACCCGGCGCTCATGCATCCGCGCCAGTTGCCGCTCCAACATCGACGGGTACGGCTCCATCAGGCGCTCGACACAGCAGGCGCCCTCAGGGCTGGCGATCGGGCGAATGCGCGCACGCTGGCGTACCAGGGCGTCGTCGCTGATTTTGCGCTCGACCAGCAGCAGGTTGCGGCTGTGCTGCGACAGGGCCAGGGCGTCCTGGGCCTTTTCGGTCAGCAGCAGGTCGATCTGGCTCAGGCCGTGCAAGTCTTCACCCAGGGCCAGGCCTAGTTGCAGCTGCAGGGTGATGCCGCTGTCGGCCACTTCGATCTGCAGTTCATGGCCCAGGGCACGCAGCAGCTCGCCACAGCAGATGGCATTGGTGAGGTAGTCCTCGCCGCTGTCCTGGCTGTGGAACAACAGCAAGGTGCTGCCGTCGTTGAGGGTATGCACTTCGCTTTCATACAGCGAGGCCGCCTGGTCGAGGCAGTCGCGGTAGCGTTCCAGCAGCTCGGTCAGGCGCGTGCGCGGCAGGCGTCGCAGTTGCTCCTGGGAACCCAGTTGTACCGCCAGCACAGCGCTGGCCTGTGGCTCGCGGTTGACCGGGGTTGCCGGGGCTGGGGCGGGGCTGTCGTCTTCGTCGAGCAGGTTGGCGAAGGCATCATCGCTGTCGTCGTCCGCTACGGTTTTTACCGGCTTCACCGGCTTGGTCACGGCAGGCTGTTCGTCGAAGCTCGGATCGCGCAGGTTACGCACTTCGAATTCCGCCTCATCCTCGTCAAAGGACTCTTCTTCTTCCGGCTCGATTTCCCGTGGCGGCGGGGCCAGGCGGGTGTGCAACTGGCGCGCCAGGTCGCCGATTTCATCCTGGCGCTCGACGGCCGGGGTGAACTCGTTGATGTCGCGCAGCCAGACGCGCAGTTGCAACAGCGGCGTGGAAATGTAGCGACCCAGGCGCAGGCTCATGGCCAAGGCCAGGGCCAGCAGGATACCGGCGAGGATGCCCATGCTCTGCAGGCTGATGGTCAGCGGCTGCTGGAACTGGCTCATGTCCAGGCTGATGCGCAGTTGTCCGGCGGTCACGTCCTGGAAGGTGATCTTGGTCTGGTACAGGCCCTCGGCTTCGCCCAGCAGGCCGTTTTTCGGGCGCTGGCCAGCTTCGGCAAGGATCCGGTTGTCGACGCTGTAGATCGCCGCATGGGCCACCAGCGGGTTCTTCACCAGGTTGCCGAGCAGCACGTTAAGGCTGAGGATGTCGTTGGACACCAGCAGCTCGGTGGCCGAGGTGGCGGTCTGGGTGGTCAGGCTCTGCCCCAGGGCATCGGCCTGCTCATGCATGGCTTCCTTGAACTGCAGGCCCATCACGCAGGCGTAGATCACCAGCGCCAGTGCCACCAGGAACACGTTATGGCAGGCGATACGCAGCGCCAGCGGTATTCGGCGTTGGCGCAGGGCGTGGAAGATCAGCAGGAAGAAGTTGTCGGTCTTAACGGGCGTGGGCCGGTTCACAGAGCGCGGCTCTTTATGTCGGAGAAGTTGCTGCGCAGTATAGCGAGCGCTCAGGGGCGGGCAAAGTATCGACTGCGCCCGATGGTCAGCGAAAATCGGTAGAATGCGCTTTTTTTCAACGAGTCGGAGCCCGTCTTGCGCGAAATCGTTCTGATTAACATCACCGGTGAAGACCGTCCGGGTCTCACCGCGGCCATCACCGGCGTTCTGGCCCAGGGTGGTGTGAACATCCTCGACATCGGTCAGGCGGTGATCCACGACACCCTGTCCTTTGGCATCCTGGTCGAAATTCCGGATACCGAGAAGGCGTCCGCGGTGCTCAAGAACATCCTGTTTGCGGGCAACGAACTCGACCAGCAGGTACGGTTTACTCCGGTTTCCGAAGCCGACTACCAGAATTGGGTCGAAGGCCAGGGCAAGCCCCGGCACATTGTTACCCTGCTGACTCGTCGGGTGACTGCCGAGCAACTGCAGCGGGTCAGTTCGATCACCGCCAAGTACGGGCTGAACATCGACCATATCGATCGCCTGTCGGGCCGTGTCGCGCTGGACACACCGGCCGAACAGAGCAAGGGCTGCATCGAGTTCTCGGTACGTGGCGAGCCGGCTGATCCGCAAGCCCTGCGCGCCGAGTTCCTCAGCGTTGCCCAGGAGCTGAACGTCGACATCGCCTTCCAGCAGGATTCGCTGTTCCGTCGCAACCGCCGCCTGGCGGTGTTCGACATGGACTCGACACTGATCGAAGCCGAAGTGATCGACGAGCTGGCCAAGGCTGCCGGTGTCGGTGAGCAGGTATCGGAAATCACCGAGCGGGCCATGCGTGGCGAGCTGGATTTCCGTGCCAGCTTCAAGGAGCGCCTGGCGCTGCTCAAGGACCTGGACGTTGGCGTGCTGGACCAGATCGGTGCGTCGCTGCGCCTGACCGAAGGCGCCGAAACGCTGTTCGCCGAACTCAAGCGCCTGGGTTACAAGACCGCCATCCTCTCCGGTGGCTTCACCTACTTTGCCAAGCAGCTGCAAGCCAAGCTGGGCATCGACTACGTGTTCGCCAACGAGCTGGAAGTGGTGGATGGCAAGGTGACCGGCGTGGCGGTCGAGCCGATCGTCGACGCCCAGCGCAAGGCTGACCTGCTGGGTGAGCTGGCGCGCAAGGAAGGCTTGCAGATGGAGCAGACCATTGCCGTCGGCGATGGCGCCAACGACCTGCCGATGCTGGCGATTGCCGGCCTGGGCGTGGCGTTCCGGGCCAAGCCGCTGGTCAAGCAGTCGGCCAAGCAGGCAATCTCGACCCTGGGCCTCGATGGTGTGCTTTACCTGCTGGGTTTTCGCGATCGCGACGGTCGCGTCTGAGTAAATGGCTGCTTGCGGCCCATCGCTGGCAAGCCAGCTCCCACAGGTACAAAAAAGCCCGCATCGCTGCGGGCTTTTTCATTTTCAGGCCTGTGCCGGCAGTGCCAGGCGCTCGCCCATGCTTACTGCAGAGCCGGCGCCGAGCTCTTCGGCCCATTTCACCTGCTCTGGCCCGAACAGTACGACAGCTGTCGAACCCAGTTTGAAACGGCCAAGCTCCGCGCCTTTTTCCAGATGGATCGGCGCACGACTGGCTTCGTCGTAGCGCACAGTCTTCAGTTCACGCTTGGGTGGCGTTACCAGGCCGGCCCAGACGGTTTCGATCGAGGCGACGATCATCGCGCCGACCAGCACCACGGCCATCGGCCCGCGCTCGGTGTCGAACAGGCAGACAACGCGCTCGTTACGGGCGAACAGCTCCGGAACGTTTTCGGCAGTGGTCTGGTTGACCGAGAACAACCGGCCCGGCACGTAGATCATCTCGCGCAGGGTGCCGGCCAGCGGCATGTGCACGCGGTGGTAGTCCTTGGGCGACAGGTAGATGGTTGCGAACTGGCCACCCATGAACGGCGCGGCATTGGCCGGATCGCCTCCCAGCAGCTCGAGGGCGCTGAAACTGTGGCCCTTGGCCTGGAAGATGCGGCCGTGCTCGATCGGGCCGAGCTGGCTGACGGCGCCGTCTGCCGGGCAGAGGATTGCCCCCGGGGTTTCGTCCAGCGGGCGCGCGCCCGGCTTGAGGGCGCGGGTGAAGAAGGCGTTGAAGTGCTCGTAGGCGGTGACGTCTTCGACCAGGGCCTGGGACATGTCCACCTGGTAGCGCTTGGCGAACCAGCTGGTGAAGGCGTTCTTGAACCAGCGCACACGGCATTCGGCGATGCAGCCGGCCAGGCGCGAGAGCAGGTGATGGGGCAGCAGGTACTGGCTGATGATGAACAAGCGGGATTTCATTAGGTTTCCTTAAACTTCAACAGGGGTGTCGGGGTGGTTGCCCCATTCGCCCCAGGATCCGGCGTAGGCTTTGACCCGAGGGTAGCCCAGATGCTTGGCCACCAGGTAGGTAAAGCCGGAACGGTGGTGAGTCTGGCAGTGGGTGACCACTTCCTTGTCTTTGCTGATGCCCAGCTGCTCGAGGATCTCGGGCATGTCCTTGCGAATGCGCTGGTGATCGTTCAGGTCCATGCCGGCGGTCCATTCGAAATTGACTGCGCCGGGAATGTGCCCGCCCTTGGCTGCGAGAACTTTCTCGCCGCGGTATTCGGCCGGGCTGCGCGCGTCCCAGATCGCCAGGTCGGCAGCGCCGAGGCGGCTTTGCAGGTATTCGCGGGTGGCCGTAGGCTCTTCGTGCAGGGTCAGGTTGACCGTGCCGCTGGCAGCGTCGGGTACTTCAGTGCTGAGGTTGCTCGCTGGCCACGCGTGGACGCCGCCGTTGAGGTAGTGGTAACGCGAGTGACCGATTACATCCAGTAACCAGATGAAGCGCCCGGCCCAGCCGCCGCCCTCGTCGTCATAGACCACATAGACCGCATTGGCGTTATGGCCGAGCTCGGCGAAGAGTTTTTCCAGGTCGGCCTTGGCCGGCAACAGGCCCGGCGCAGGAGGCTGGCCTAGCTGGGTGCGCTTGAAGTCGACGAAGCGCGCTCCCGGAATATGCCCGCTGGCATAGCGGTTGGGGCTGGTCAGGTCGACCAGGATCAACTCTGGCGCATCCAGGCGGGTTAGCAGGTCTGCCGGCTCGATAACCAGGGGCAAGCCAGAAAAGTCAGTCATCCAGAGTCTCCAGAGCGGAACAGAGGGGGCGATTGTAGCGCATGGCTCAGGCGCTGCGGTTGCTGAAGGCGGTCAGGGCCCGCTCGATGCATTGCGCGGTTTTGCCGAAGGCTTGCACGCTGACGTCCGCCAACGGCTTGCCGCCCTGGTCGGCGACCAGCAGCATGACCACCCGGCCATTGCTCGACAGCGAGCGCAGCAGCACGTGCTCGCTGCGAAACAGGGCGCGCAGGCTGGGCGGCAGCAGGGCCGAGAACTGCGCGTGGTTTTCCGGGGTCAGGCGCAGTTGCGCCGCTTTGCTCAGCAGGCGTTGCAGCAATTTGCTCTGGTCGATGGGCAATACCAGGCTGGCCGCTTCGGCAGGAATACCGGCAATCTGGTGAACCCGCAGCTGGCTCAGGGTCTTGTCGGTCATCAGCAGCATCACCCGCTGCATGCCGCAGGCGACCAGCGCGTCGCGGGCCAAAGTCGTCAGGTGGATGGCATTGCTGAACGGGCTGGGCTCGGTCAGCAGCTCACCGCAGAGTTTGCGCCAGGCGCCCAGGGCCTGGGCCGAAGGCGTTGGCGGAGCGATCTTGCCTTGATGCAGGCGTTGCTGGTGCCAGGGCCAGAGCAGCGCCTCGGCCGGGTGGAACAGGCCGGGGCAGGCGTGATGGCGGGCGCTGATCGTAGCTTGCTGGTGCACCAGTTGCTGGACATCGTCCAGCGGGGTTTGCAGATACAGGCTGGTCAGCAATTGCCAGCGCTGCACATGCGGATTGGTCCAGCCGACTTGTGAGGCCAGGGCCAGGCCGTTGGCCAGCAGCACGGTATTGGCCGGCTGGTTGAACCAGCGGCGCAGGCTCGGTTGATCGTCCAGGCGTTGTTGCTGGTGCAGGCTGTCCTGGTCGCGGGCGATGAGGATCGCCTGGGCCAGCAGCCGGCGTTCTTCCTGAAGTAAATGGTAACCACGCGTTACCCAGTCCGGCAGGCGCCAGTGTTCGGCCAACGCCTTGCACAGGCTCATGGCCCGTACACCGAACAGCTCTTTTTCCACCCGCAGTGCCGATTCACCTTTGTGCACCACGCGCAGCTCCCATTCATCAAGGAGCTTGGGGTGGGTCAGCGCCAGGGGCCAGAGCGGGGACAGGAACAGCAAGCTACCCCAGTGGATTTCCTGCCACAGCCGCGCCAGGCGGCTGGCGAACAGGCCGTTGGCCTGCTGGCTGGCGTGCTGGCTGACCATCTGCAACTGGCGCAAGGTCGGGGCAATTTCGGCTTCCGGTAGCGCCGGCAGACGCTCCAGCAGCTCTGCGGTACGCGTCAGCCCCAGGCGGTTGAGGGCGATCTCCAGGCTCTCGGCCGGCTCGCCCTGGCCGGTGTTGCTGTGGTGGTTGGCCTCGCGCATGACGCTGAGCACCAGTGCGGGGCTGTCCTGCATCAGTTCGGCGATGTCGCGCAACGAGCGGCGGCTGTCGCCGATGGCGGCTTTTACCCGTTCGTAGCTGGCCAGCGGAACCGGCAGGCGCACGCTATCGAGGAGCTTGACCCAGGCATCGAGTGTTTTTGGTGTTTGACTTGGTACGATGGTTTCAATAGGCATGCTGGAGGTAGGCCGAACTGGCTTTTCGCCTTGACTGACTATAGTCTGGCGCAGTTCTGCCGATAAGTAGAAGAAGAGTTTTTTTAACTTCCGCTCACGACCCTGACCACGACAGTAAGTGCTTTCTATCTATGGCTAAAATTATCGGCATCATCGTCGTATTCGCGAGTGTGCTCGGCGGATATGTACTTTCCCACGGCAAGATTGCGGCCCTGATCCAGCCTTTTGAAGTGCTGATCATCGGTGGTGCTGCTTTCGGTGCGTTCCTACAGGCCAACCCTGGTTACATGACCATGCATGTAATCAAGAAGTCGCTGAAAATGTTCGGCACGCGCTTTACCCACACCTTCTATATCGAGGTGCTGGGCCTGGTCTACGAGATTCTCAACAAATCCCGTCGCGAAGGCATGATGGCGATCGAAGCCGATATCGAAGACGCCGCTGCCAGCCCGATTTTCGCCAAGTACCCGGCGGTACTGGGTGACGAGCGCATGACCGCGTTCATCTGTGACTACCTGCGCATCATGTCCACCGGCAACATGGCCCCGCACGAGCTCGAGGGTCTGTTCGACATGGAACTGCTGAGCATGAAGGAAGAACTCGAGCACCCGTCCCATGCCGTGACCGGCATCGCCGACGGCATGCCCGGCTTTGGTATCGTCGCCGCGGTACTGGGGATCGTGGTGACCATGGCCTCGCTGGGCGATGGCGACCAGAAGTCGATCGGCCTGCACGTCGGTGCGGCGCTGGTCGGTACCTTCTTCGGTATTCTCGCCGCCTACGGTTTCTTCGGCCCGCTGGCCACTTCCCTGCGCCATGACGCCAAGGAAGAGCTGAACGTCTACGAGGCAATCAAGGCCTCGCTGGTGGCTTCGGCCTCGGGCATGCCGCCATCGCTGGCCGTGGAATTCGGGCGCAAGGTGCTGTTCCCGGCCCACCGCCCGAGCTTCGCCGAGCTGGAACAAGCAGTTCGCGGTCGCTAAGCCATGGAGAACAATCAGCCCATTATCGTCAAGCGCATCAAGCGCTTTGGCGACGGCCACCACGGTGGTGCCTGGAAGATTGCCTTCGCCGACTTCGCCACGGCGATGATGGCGTTCTTCCTGGTGCTGTGGCTGCTGTCGACGGCCACCCCGGAGCAGAAGATCGCCATTGCCGGCTACTTCAAGGATCCGATCGGCTTTTCCGAAAGCGGCACGCCGTACATCATCGACCTGGGCGGTTCGCCTCAGCTCGCCCCGGAAAAGACCATCAACCCGGAAGAAAAGTCCGAGCCAACGCCTGAATCCAGCATCCCGATCGACCAGAACACGGTCGAGAGCATGGCCGAGCAGGTTGAGCGCGAGCGCCTGGAGTTGCTCCTGCAAGAGCTGCAGAACAAAGTCGAAGAGAACCCGCAACTGCAGAAGTTCAAAGACCAGATCCTCTTCGAGATCACCCAGGACGGCCTGCGCATCCAGATCATGGACGCCGAGAACCGGCCGATGTTCGACCTTGGCAGCGCGCGTTTGCAGCCGTATTTCGAGGACATCCTGCTGGCCATGGCCGACACCATCAAGGCGGTGCCGAACAAGATCAGCATCAGTGGCCATACTGATGCCAAGCCGTATTCCGGTACCGGTGACTTCGGCAACTGGGAACTGTCGGCCAACCGTGCCAATGCCGCCCGTCGCGCGCTGGTCGCCGGTGGCTACCCGGATACCCAGGTGGCACGGGTGGTCGGTTATGCCTCGTCGTCGCTGTTCGACCGGCAAAATCCGCTCAACCCGGTCAACCGCAGGATCGACATCATCGTGCTGACCAAGAAGGCCCAGCGCACCATCGAAGGCGAGCAAACCCAGCCCGCTGCGCCTGATGCCGCTCAACCTGGCGCTGCGGCGCCGGCACCGGGGGCAACGCCAGAGCAGGCTCCGGCGGCTGAGCCGGAGCCGATGCAGCCACGGGAGTTGCGGCAGAAGCTGAACATCTTCGAAGACGGTGTATTGAAGATGGACGAGAACAAGCAGTAAGCCTGCTTGCTAAACAAAACGCCCGTGCGCAGCGATGCCCACGGGCGTTTTGTTTGGCGCTACAGGCTAGAAACCACGGCGGATCTTGGCCTTGAGGTCGGCATGGAAGAAGTCGGCGTTGGAGCGGTTGGTGGCGTTGGCCTCGCAGGCTTCGCTGTCGATCGCGCGTTTGAAGGTCTGCTCGTCATGGTAGGCGCGCACGTACAGGTCGATGTGCTCGCGGTTGTTCATGGTTGGCCACTTCTCCAGATACCCCGGCAGCGTGGCCTCGCCACACTGGTAAAAGGCTACCCGGCGATTGACCAGGGTGGCGGCGCCAAGCTGGAAGGGCACCCACCAGGCCTCGGCGGTTTCCGGCGCGAGCACGGCAATCAGGTGGGTACACTGGCTGATATTGCGGCGAATGATGCCGCTGATATCGTCGGTAGTCTGCTGTGCCTCACTGTCGAACAGGTCCAGTTGGGTATTGATGCCTTCGAGCTTGAGCCGTTCATTAATGATGAAGGCTTCCAGGCGTTCGCTGTGGCGATAGCTGATAAAGACTGGCATCAGAAGTGCCCTCCCACGCTGGAGGGAGTGGCATTGATGCGTAAAAGCTGAATTGTCATGGTTGATTCCTTTCATACGCAGGGCATGGGTCGATTCGCTTCATGGCGGCGAATCTTGAAAGGTGACAATCAGCGAAAGTCTTTCGCACAGCAAGGTACGACCAGCAAAGCAGATGCTTCCCGCTTTGCTGGGTAATAAATCCTACGGATGCGTCCTACTTTGAACCGTTTGAGGCCCGTTTCCGGGCCTCAGATGTTTCAGTAAGTGTCTTGCGGCAGGCTGGCGATGATCGAGCGGTAGCTGTTCATCCGTTGCTGCTGTACGCGGCCGTCTTCCAGGGCCTTGAGCAGTGCACAACCGGGCTCGCGGTCATGCTTGCAGTCGCGGAAGCGGCAGGTACCGATCAGGTCGGTGAACTCGATGAAGCCCGCTTCGACGTCGGCGCGGCTGACGTGGCCCAGGCCGAACTCACGGATACCCGGTGAGTCGATTAGCTCGCCGCCACCAGGGAAGTGGTAGAGACGGGCGGTGGTGGTGGTGTGGGTGCCCTGCCCGGACCATTCCGACAGATCGCCGACGCGGGTCTGTACCTCGGGCAGCAGGCTGTTGACCAGCGACGACTTGCCAACCCCGGACTGACCGACAAACACGCTGATATGCCCGTCCAGCTGGGCCTGCAATTGCTCCATGCCGTTGCCGTGGTGCGCCGACACTTCCAGCAGCGGGTATCCGAGCTGGCGGTACACCGCCAGCAATGCATTAAGCGCCGGAGCGTTCTGCTCGTCGATCAGGTCGGCCTTGTTCAGCAGCAGCAAGGGGCGGATGCCGGCATGCTCGGCCGCGACCAGGTAGCGGTCGATCAGGTTGGCATGGGGTTCCGGGGCCGGGGCGAAGACGATCACGATCAGGTCGACGTTGGCCGCTACCGGCTTGAGCTGGCCGCGGCTGTCGGGCCGGCACAGCTCGGTGTGACGCGGCATCTGCGCGACGATCACGCCAATGCCCTGGTTGCCGGCGCGCCAGACTACCTTGTCACCGGTCACCAGTGCCGGCAGGTTGGCCCGCAGGTGGCAACGGAACACCTGGCCGGCAACGTCGCCGTCCTGGGCTTCGACTTCGACCTGCACGCCAAAGTGAGCGATGACCAGGCCCATTTGCTCCGGGCCGAGGTCACCGCCTTCGAGCTCCTTCAGGGTCTGTTGTTCGCGTTTGGCGGCGCGGGCAGCGCGTTCACCCTGGATTTTTTCGATGCGCCAGTTCTGGCGTCGATTGAGCTGGCGTTTGGCCATGAAGGTTCCGTGTTCGGGAGGCAATATTTAACCGCGGGGAGTTTAGCACGCTCCACTAGGCTAAACTGCGCACCTACCGAGGAGCAGAATCATGCAGAACCCACAGAACCTGATCTGGATCGACCTGGAAATGACCGGTCTGGATCCGGATCAAGACGTCATTATCGAAATGGCCACTATCGTCACCGACAGCGACCTCAACACCCTGGCCGAAGGCCCGGTGATCGCCATTCACCACAGTGACGAAGTGCTGGCGCGCATGGACGAGTGGAACACCCGCACCCACGGCGCCTCCGGGCTGACCCAGCGGGTCAAGGACAGCAAGGTCAGCATGGCCGAAGCCGAGGCACAGACCATCGCCTTCCTGGAACAGTGGGTACCGAAGGGCAAGTCGCCGATCTGTGGCAACAGCATCTGCCAGGACCGCCGTTTCCTTTATCGCCACATGCGCAGCCTGGAAAACTACTTCCACTACCGCAACCTCGACGTCTCGACCCTCAAGGAGCTGGCCGCGCGCTGGGCCCCTGAAGTGCGTGACAGTTTCAAGAAGGGCGGCACCCACCTGGCGCTGGACGATATCCGCGAGTCGATCAACGAACTGCGCCACTACCGTCAGCACTTCATCAAGTTCTGATCGCAGCGCCGCCGGCTTGTACAGACAATCCGCGCGGCGCCCCCTTTTGGTGCCTGTGGCAACTGGTTAGACTGCGCGCCCCATTGCACGGATCTGCGCCATGTTGTTGATGCTCTACCTCATTGCTATCACCGCCGAAGCCATGACTGGCGCGTTGTCTGCCGGGCGTCGCGGCATGGACTGGTTTGGTGTGGTGCTGATCGCCTGCATCACCGCCCTGGGGGGTGGTTCGGTGCGCGACGTGTTGCTGGGGCATTACCCGCTGACCTGGGTCAAGCACCCGGAATACCTGGTGCTGACCAGTTTCGCGGCATTGATGACCATCTTCATCGCGCCCTTGATGCGCCACCTGCGCTCGCTGTTCCTGGTGCTCGATGCCCTCGGGCTGGTGGCCTTTACCCTGATTGGCTGCATGACCGCGCTGGAAATGGGCCAGGGCATGCTGGTGGCATCGATCAGCGGGGTGATTACCGGGGTGTTCGGCGGGATTCTCCGGGATATCTTCTGTAACGATATTCCGCTGATCTTCCGTCGGGAGCTGTATGCCAGTGTGTCGTTCGCCGCGGCCTGGTTTTACCTGGGCTGCGTGTACTTCAATGTGCCAGGCGAGCAAGCAATTTTGCTGACCCTGTTTGGCGGTTTCCTGCTACGCCTGCTGGCGATTCGTTTCCACTGGGAAATGCCCAAGTTTCATTACAACGACGAGCATTGAGTCGATAATCGTATCGCGGGGCAAGCCCGCTCCTACAGGCCGGGGCTAATCCCTGTGGGAGCGGGCTTGCCCCGCGAAAAGTGCTGCGCCAGCGCCCACTGCACATGCTCACGTACCAGTTCCGACGGGTACTCCTGCCGCGCTTTGAGCGCCTCCAACACCTGGACAGTCGACGGCGCATTGCCAAGCCCCACCGCCAGGTTGCGCAGCCAGCGCTCATAACCGGCACGGCGTAGTGGTGAGCCTTCAGTGCTGTCGAGGAAAGTCTGCTCATCCCACATGAACAGCTCGGCAAGCCCGGCACTGTCGAGATTGTGCCGGGGCTTGAAGTCGTTTTCGCCGGTCGGTCGGGCGAAACGGTTCCACGGGCAGACGATCTGGCAGTCATCGCAGCCAAATACCCGATTGCCGATCAACGGGCGCAGATCCTCCGGGATCGCGCTTTTCAGTTCGATGGTCAGGTATGAGATACAGCGCCGGGCATCGAGCACATAGGGGCCGACAAAGGCCTGGGTCGGGCAGATGTCCAGGCAGGCGCTGCAGCGGCCGCAGTGTTCACTGGCCTGCGGCGGGTCGACCGGCAGCGGCATGTCGACAAACAGCTCGGCAAGAAAGAAGTAACTGCCGGCCTTGCGATTGAGCAGCAGGGTATTCTTGCCGATCCAGCCCAGGCCTGCCTGCTCGGCAATGGCCTTTTCCAGCACCGGGGCACTGTCGACAAAGGCTCGAAAACCGAACGGGCCGATGTCTTTCTGGATACGTTCAGCCAGGTGCTGCACGCGTTTGCGCACCAGCTTGTGGTAATCGCGGCCCAGGGCGTAGCGAGAGATGTAGGCTTTCTCAGGTTGCGCCAGCTGCTGGGCCATGCGCGTATCGCCGGGCAGGTAGTCCATGCGCAGCGACACCACGCGCAAGGTGCCGGGCACCAGCTCATCCGGGTGCGAGCGCTTGCTGCCGTGGGCGCCCATGTAGTCCATTTCACCGTGGTAGCCCGCCTCGAGCCAGCGTTCCAGGTGTTTTTCGTGCTCGCCCAGGTCCACCCCGGTGATGCCGACGTGGGCAAAACCGAGCTCTCGGCCCCAATCCTTGATCGATTGGGCCAGCGCAGGTAGATCGGGGGCAGAAGCAGACATGGGAATAAGGCAATACGGACTCAGGTGCGTATAATTCTGCCAGACATCAGAGCCTTTGACCCATGCCTCAGACCAAACACCCCGCAAACGAGCCCCATCGGCTCACCAGCGTCACCCTTGCACCCCTGGCGCCGCGTCCTGCTGACGCTCACAAGGGCGACTTCGGCCATGTGCTGGTGATCGGTGGTGATCGCGGCACTGGCGGCGCCGTGCTGCTCAGCGCCGAAGCGGCGTTGCGCTGCGGCGCCGGCCTGGTATCGCTGGTCAGCCGGCCTGAGCATGTGCCTGCGGCCATGGCCCGCCTGCCCGAGGTGATGAGCCTGGGCGTGCATTCGGCTAACCAGCTGATGGCGCCGATCGAGCGGGCCTCGGTGCTGGTGGCAGGTCCAGGCCTGGGTCAGGCGGCCTGGGGGCGCAGCCTGTTGTCGGCGGTGGCCAGCAGCCAGCTGCCTCAAGTGTGGGACGCCGATGCCCTCAACCTGCTGGCGCGCCAACCCTTGCCGTTGCCCAAGGGCAGCATCATTACCCCGCACCCGGGCGAAGCCGCGCGCCTGCTTGGCGTATCGACCGAAGCGGTGCAGGCCGACCGGCCCGGCGCGACGCGTAAACTCGCGCGCAAATACGCGGTCGTATGCGTGCTCAAGGGCGCCGGCACCCTGGTCGCCGATCCGGCCGGGCAACTGGCGCTGTGCTCGCGCGGCCATCCGGCCATGGCCGGCGCCGGCCTCGGCGATGTGCTCAGCGGCGTGCTCGGCGCCTTGCTGGCCCAGGGCATGTCGGCCTGGGACGCGGCCTGCCTGGGCGTCTGGCTGCATGCCTGCGCCGGCGAGCGCCTGGGTGGGCAAGGCCGTGGCCTGGCGGCCAGCGACATGGTCCCGGCAATTCGTCAGTTATTGGAGGAGCATTCAGCGTGTCTGGCATAACCCTGTTTTTGGCCGATGAAGAGGCCATGGTGGATTTGGGCAAGCGTATTGCCGAAGCGACCAAAGGCCACGGTGTGATTTTTCTTGAGGGGGACCTGGGGGCCGGCAAGACCACCCTGTCGCGTGGCATTATTCGTGGTCTCGGGCACCAAGGTGCGGTAAAGAGTCCTACCTTTACCGTGGTTGAGCCTTACGAGATTGGCGACATTCGCGCCTTCCACTTCGACCTCTATCGACTGGTCGATCCGGAGGAACTGGAATTCATGGGTATCCGCGATTACTTCGAAGATGACGCCCTGTGCCTGTTCGAATGGCCGCAAAAAGGGGCGGGCATTTTGCCAAAGCCCGACCTGACCATTACCATAAGCCCCCAGGCGGGCGGTCGTTCGCTCAACCTGTCGCCGCAGGGGGCACGTGGCGAAGCCTGGTGTGCCGCTCTGGCCTTGGAATTCAAATAGAAAATGGGGATAGGTATGCGCATTCGCGCACTGGTTTCTGTCGTAGGACTGCTGCTTACGGTAGTGACCGTTGACGCTCTGGCCGTCACGCAAGTCAAAAGTATGCGTTTATGGCGAGCGCCGGATAACACACGGCTGGTCTTCGACCTCTCTGGCCCTGTGCAGCACAGCGTGTTTACCCTGACCGCCCCGGATCGTCTGGTGATCGACATCAATGGCGCGACCCTGGCTGCGCCGTTGTCGGTGTCCACCTCCAATACCCCGATTACCAGCGTGCGCTCGGCGCAGCGTACGCCGACCGACCTGCGTGTGGTGGTTGACCTGAAAAAGTCGGTGACGCCCAAGAGTTTCACCCTGGCACCCAATGCCCAGTACGGCAACCGCCTGGTAGTCGACCTGTTCGACCAGGAGGCCGATGCCGCGCCGCCACCGCCCACTCCGCCGGTGGCAACTACACCTGCGGTGCCGGTTACTCCGGCGCAACCGGCGATCAAGCTGACCCCGGTGCCCAATGGCAAGCGTGACATCGTCATCGCCATCGACGCCGGTCACGGTGGTGAAGACCCGGGTGCCTCCGGTTCGCGCGGCCAGCATGAAAAAGACATCGTCCTGGCCATCGCCAAGGAACTGCAGCGCCAGATCAATACCGAGAAGGGCTTTCGCGCCGAGCTGACCCGTACCGGTGACTATTTCATCCCGCTGCGCAAACGCACCGAGATTGCCCGCAAGAAGGGCGCTGACCTGTTCATCTCGATCCACGCTGACGCCGCACCGTCCAAGGCCGCCTTCGGTGCCTCGGTGTTCGCCCTGTCCGATCGCGGCGCCACCTCGGAAACCGCGCGCTGGCTGGCCGATAGCGAAAACCGCTCCGACCTGATCGGTGGCGCCGGCAACGTCAGCCTCGATGACAAGGACCGCATGCTTGCCGGTGTGCTGCTCGACCTGTCGATGACCGCTTCACTGAGTTCCAGCCTCAACGTCGGCCAGAAGGTCTTGGGCAACATGGGCCGCATCACTCCGCTGCACAAACAGCGTGTGGAGCAAGCCGGGTTCATGGTGCTGAAGTCGCCGGACATCCCGTCGATCCTGGTGGAAACCGGCTTTATCTCCAACGCCAACGAGGCGGCCAAGCTGGCCACCCCGAGCCACCAGCAGTCGCTGGCGCGTTCGATTCACAGTGGCGTACGCCAGTTCTTCCAGCAGAACCCGCCGCCGGGCACCTATGTGGCCTGGCTGCGTGACAGCGGCAAGATCGCCCAGGGCCCGCGCGAGCACTCGGTGCGTCCGGGCGAGACCCTGGCGATGATCGCCGTGCGTTATCAGGTCAGCGTCGCCAGCCTGCGCAGCGCCAACAGCCTGAAAACCGATGAGCTGAAAGTCGGCCAGCACCTGAACATCCCGACCACGGCACTGGCGGCCCAGCAATGAGCAGCAGTGCCCGGATCGAGCTGCTAAGCCCGCGGCTGGCCAACCAGATTGCCGCCGGTGAGGTGGTCGAACGTCCGGCGTCGGTGATCAAGGAACTGCTGGAAAACAGCCTCGATTCCGGCGCCAAGCGCATCGATGTCGAGGTCGAGCAGGGCGGGGTCAAGTTGCTGCGCGTGCGCGACGACGGTGGTGGTATCGCCGCCGACGACCTGCCGCTGGCCCTGGCCCGCCACGCCACCAGCAAGATCCGCGACCTTGAAGACCTCGAGCGGGTCATGAGCCTGGGTTTTCGTGGTGAAGCCCTGGCGTCGATCAGCTCGGTCGCCCGCCTGACCCTGACCTCGCGTACCCGCGACGCCGAACAGGCCTGGCAGGTGGAAACCGAGGGCCGCGACATGGCCCCGCGGGTGCAGCCGGCGGCGCATCCGGTCGGCACTTCGGTGGAAGTGCGCGACCTGTTTTTCAATACCCCGGCCCGGCGCAAGTTCCTCAAGACCGAGAAAACCGAATTCGATCACCTGCAGGAAGTGATCCGCCGGCTGGCGCTGGCGCGCTTCGACGTGGGCTTTCACCTGCGCCACAATGGCAAGAGCATCCTCAGCCTGCATGAAGCCCATGACGATACTGCGCGCGCTCGCCGCGTCGCGGCGATCTGCGGCCCGGGCTTCCTCGAGCAGGCGCTGCCGATCGAGGTCGAGCGCAACGGCCTGCACCTGTGGGGGTGGGTTGGGTTGCCGACCTTCTCGCGCAGCCAGGCCGACCTGCAGTACTTCTTCGTCAACGGCCGCGCCGTGCGCGACAAGCTGGTTGCCCACGCCGTGCGCCAGGCCTACCGTGACGTGCTGTTCAATGGCCGGCACCCGACCTTCGTGCTGTTTTTCGAGGTCGACCCCACCGGTGTCGACGTCAACGTGCACCCGACCAAGCACGAAGTACGCTTTCGTGACGGGCGCATGGTCCATGATTTTCTGTACGGCACCTTGCACCGTGCCCTGGCCGATGTACGCCCGGAAGACCAACTGACCGCGCCCGCTGGCACCAGCGAGATCACCCGCCCGAGCGGCATCCAGGCCGGTGAATTCGGCCCCCAGGGCGAGATGCGCCTGGCCGCCAATTTGCTTGAGCAGCCACCCGCCGAGCCGGGCTTGCGCCCGTCTGTAGGCAGCAATGGCAGCGGCGCCGGTTATCAATACCAGTACACACCAAGGCCGACCCAGGCATTGCCTGCGGCTGAGGCCCAGGGCGTGTACCGGGAGTTTTTTGCGCCGCTGGCCGAGGCGGCGCCAGTTGCCTTGCCCGAAGGCCAGGGCGACATCCCGCCACTGGGCTACGCCCTGGCCCAGCTCAAGGGCATCTATATCCTCGCTGAAAACGCTGTCGGCCTGGTGCTGGTGGACATGCACGCCGCCCATGAGCGGATCATGTACGAGCGCCTCAAGGTGGCCATGGCCAGCGAAGGTCTCAGCGGCCAGCCGCTACTGGTGCCCGAATCCCTGGCCTTGAGCCAGCGCGAAGCCGATTGCGCCGAAGAACACGCCGAGTGGTTCCAGCGCCTGGGCTTCGAGCTGCAGCGCCTGGGCCCGGAAAGCCTGGCGATCCGGCAGATTCCGGCGCTGCTCAAGCAGGCCGAGGCCAACCGCCTGGTCCAGGATGTTCTGGCCGACCTGATGGAGTACGGCACCAGCGACCGCATTCAGGCGCACCTGAACGAACTGCTCGGGACCATGGCCTGCCACGGCGCGATCCGCGCCAACCGGCGCCTGGCCATAGCTGAAATGAACGGCCTGCTGCGTGATATGGAAAACACCGAGCGCAGCGGTCAATGCAACCATGGCCGACCGACCTGGACCCAGATGGGCCTGGACGATCTGGACAAACTGTTCCTGCGCGGTCGATGACATGAGCGCCAACCCCCCCGCGATATTCCTGATGGGCCCGACGGCGGCGGGCAAGACCGACCTTGCCATCGAGCTGACCAAGGTGTTGCCGTGCGAGCTGATCAGTGTCGACTCGGCGCTGGTCTACCGTGGCATGGACATCGGCAGCGCCAAGCCGTCGAAAGACATCCTCGCCGCCCATCCGCACCGGCTGATCGACATTCTCGATCCGGCCGAAAGCTATTCGGCTGCCGATTTTCGTCGTGATGCGCTGGAGGCCATGGCCGAGATCACCGCGCGCGGCAAGATTCCGCTGCTGGTCGGCGGCACCATGCTTTATTACAAGGCGTTGCTCGAAGGCCTGGCGGACATGCCGGCGGCAGACCCGCAGGTGCGAGCCGAACTCGAGGACGAGGTCCAGCGCCTGGGTTTGCACGCCCTGCACCAGCAACTGGCGGCGGTCGACCCGGAGTCGGCGGCGCGCATTCACCCCAATGACCCGCAACGGCTGATCCGCGCGCTGGAGGTCTACCGGGTGAGCGGCCTGACAATGACGGCACATCGTCAACGTCAATCCGCGCAAAGTAGCGCCGCAGGCGCGTCCGCAACGGGACAATTGCCCTATACTGTCGCCAGCCTGGCCATTGCGCCAACCGATCGGCACATACTGCATGAACGGATTGCGCTACGATTCGGGCAAATGCTGGAACAGGGCTTCGTTGACGAGGTCCGATTGCTGCGAGCCAGAAGTGACTTGCACGCGGGGCTGCCGTCTATACGGGCGGTTGGTTATCGCCAGGTCTGGGATCACCTTGATGGCAAGTTGACTTCAGTTGAAATGCAGGAGCGCGGCATTATTGCCACTCGCCAATTGGCGAAGCGGCAGTTCACCTGGTTGCGTAGTTGGGCTGACCTGCACTGGCTGGATAGCCTTGACTGCGACAATCTGTCTCGCACCTTGAAATACCTTGGATCGGTCTCCATATTGAGCTGAGTCCTTGCAATTGCCGTCTATCCTTGGGGTGGGGCGGCTTGAGCCATCAGTTTTTCTTTGATTTTTTTACTATTGATCCTTACAGGAGTGCGGCATATGTCAAAAGGGCATTCGCTACAAGACCCTTACTTGAATACTTTGAGAAAAGAAAAAGTTGGGGTTTCGATCTATCTGGTTAACGGCATCAAGCTGCAAGGCACGATCGAATCCTTCGACCAGTTCGTGATTCTGCTGAAGAACACCGTCAGCCAGATGGTTTACAAACACGCCATCTCGACAGTTGTCCCTGTGCGTCCGATCCGTCTGCCTAGCGCAACCGAATCCGAGCAAGGCGACGCTGAGCCAGGTAACGCCTGATAGGAGTCTGCTTTGTTCTTTGAGCGCCACGGTGGTGGTGAACGGGCAGTCCTCGTTCACTTGGAAGGTCAGAACCCTGAGGCGCGCGAAGATCCGCAGGAGTTTCAGGAGCTGGCATTGTCGGCTGGGGCCGATATTGTCGCGTTCGCCAATGTGGCGCGACATCAGCCCACCGCCAAATACCTGATTGGCAGCGGCAAGGTCGAAGAGTTACGCGACCTGGTCAACGCCGAACAGGTAGATTTGGTGATTTTCAATCACACCCTCACCCCCAGTCAGGAACGTAACCTCGAACGAGTCTTCGAGTGTCGCGTGCTTGACCGCACCGGTCTGATTCTCGACATCTTCGCCCAGCGGGCGCGTACCCATGAAGGCAAGCTGCAGGTCGAACTGGCCCAGCTCGAGCACATGAGCACGCGGCTGGTGCGCGGCTGGACTCACCTTGAGCGGCAAAAAGGCGGTATCGGCCTGCGCGGCCCGGGTGAAACCCAGCTGGAAACCGACCGCCGCCTGCTGCGGGTACGCCTGCGCCAGATCAAGGCGCGCCTGGAAAAGGTCCGCAGCCAGCGTGAGCAGGCTCGCCGTGGCCGTAAACGGGCAGATATCCCTTCGGTTTCGCTGGTCGGCTATACCAACGCCGGCAAGTCGACCCTGTTCAACGCCCTGACCCAGTCCGAGGTCTACGCCGCCGACCAGTTGTTCGCGACCCTCGACCCGACCCTGCGCCGGCTCGAGCTCGACGACCTCGGGCCGATCGTGCTGGCCGACACCGTGGGCTTCATTCGTCACCTGCCGCACAAGCTGGTCGAGGCATTTCGGGCTACGCTCGAAGAGTCGAGCAACTCCGACCTGCTGCTGCACGTGATCGACGCCCATGAGCCTGAGCGCATGGCGCAGATCGAGCAGGTCATGGCGGTACTGGGAGAGATCGGTGCAGAAGGCTTGCCGATCCTCGAGGTCTATAACAAACTCGACCTGCTTGAAGGCGTCGAGCCGCAGATTCAGCGCGATGCCGATGGCAAGCCGCAACGGGTCTGGGTCTCGGCCCGCGATGGTCGGGGGCTGGAGCTGGTGGGGCAGGCGGTCGCCGAATTGCTGGGGGATGACCTGTTTGTCGGTACCTTGCGCCTTGAACAGCGTTTTGCCCGGCTGCGTGCGCAGTTCTTTGAACTGGGCGCGGTGCAGAGCGAAGAGCATGACGATGAAGGCAGCAGCCTGCTGGCTGTGCGACTGCCGCGGGTGGAGTTGAACCGCCTGGTCAGCCGCGAAGGTTTGCAGCCGCTGGAGTTCATCGAGCAACATACTTTGCAATAAATGCCCGGCGACGCGGTCGGGCAGCCGTGACAGGCATTCTGTAGCATTGGACGGCGCGCCGTGGGCGCGTCTTTGCTTTATCAGATGGAGAGCGCTATGGCTTGGAATGAGCCGGGTGGCAACTCGAACAATCAGGATCCGTGGGGCGGGCGCCGTGGTGGCGACAAGAAAGGGCCGCCGGATCTCGACGAGGCCTTCCGCAAGCTGCAGGACAGCCTGAACGGCATGTTCGGCAGCGGCAAGAAACGCGGTGGTGATGGCGGTATCGGCAAGGGCGGTGGCTTCGGCCTGCTCGGCATCGGTCTCGCCGTGCTTGCAGCTATCTGGCTGTACAGCGCCGTGTACGTGGTCGACGAACAGGAGCAGGCAGTCGTGCTGCGCTTCGGCAAATACTACGAGACCGTAGGGCCGGGCCTGAACATCTACTTCCCGCCGATCGATCGCAAGTACATGGAGAACGTTACCCGCGAACGTGCCTATACCAAGCAGGGGCAGATGCTGACCGAAGACGAGAACATCGTCGAGGTGCCGCTGACCGTGCAGTACAAGATCACCAACCTGCAGGATTTCGTGCTGAACGTCGATCAGCCTGAAGTCAGCCTGCAGCACGCGACCGACAGCGCCCTGCGTCACGTGGTGGGTTCCACCGCGATGGACAAGGTACTGACCGAAGGTCGTGAGCAGATGGCCGTGGAAATCAAGGAGCGCCTGCAGCGTTTCCTCGATACCTACCGTACCGGTATCACTGTCACCCAGGTCAACGTACAGAGCGCGGCAGCCCCGCGTGAAGTGCAGGAAGCCTTCGACGACGTGATCCGTGCCCGTGAAGACGAGCAGCGTGCCCGCAACCAGGCCGAGTCCTACGCCAATGGCGTGGTGCCAGAGGCCCGTGGTCAGGCCCAGCGGATCATCGAGGATGCCAACGGTTACCGCGACGAAGTCGTCTCGCGCGCCAAGGGTGAGGCAGACCGCTTCACCAAGCTGGTTGCCGAGTACCGCAAGGCCCCTGAAGTGACCCGTCAGCGTCTGTACCTGGACACCATGCAGGAAGTCTACAGCAACACCAGCAAGGTCCTGGTCTCCGGCAAGGACGGTCAGAGCAATCTGCTGTACCTGCCGCTCGACAAGATGATCCAGAACAGTGGTTCGCGTAATGCGCCGGCCACCAGTGCGGCGCCTTCGGCCAACGCTGATGCGGCCACCCGTGCGGCGGAACTGCAACAGCAGCAAACACAGTTGCGTACTAGGGAGAGCCGCTGATGAGCAATAAATCGCTGATCGCCCTGATCGTGGCCGTGGTGCTGGGGATCGTGGCCTGGAACAGCTTCTACATCGTGGCCCAGACCGAGCGTGCGGTACTCCTGCAATTTGGTCGTGTGGTCCAGGCTGATGTCCAGCCCGGCCTGCATGTGAAGGTTCCTTACGTCAACCAGGTGCGCAAGTTCGACGCCCGCCTGATGACCCTGGATGCCCCGACCCAGCGCTTCCTGACCCTGGAAAAGAAAGCGGTGATGGTCGACGCCTACGCCAAGTGGCGGGTCAAGGATGCCGAGCGCTTCTACACTGCAACCTCGGGCCTCAAGCAGATTGCCGACGAACGTCTGTCGCGCCGTCTGGAAAGCGGCCTGCGTGACCAGTTCGGTAAACGCACCCTGCACGAAGTGGTCTCCGGTGAACGTGACGCGCTGATGGCTGACATCACTGCCTCTCTGAACCGCATGGCCAGCAAGGAACTGGGTATCGAAGTGGTCGACGTTCGCGTCAAGGCCATCGACCTGCCCAAGGAAGTCAACCGCAGCGTGTTCGAGCGCATGAGCACCGAGCGTGAGCGTGAAGCCCGCGAGCACCGTGCCAAGGGTAACGAGCTGGCTGAAGGCATTCGTGCCGACGCCGATCGTCAGCGCCGGGTTCTGCTGGCCGAAGCCTACCGGGAATCGGAAGAAACCCGCGGTGACGGTGATGCCCAGGCGGCGGCGATCTACGCCAAGGCCTACGGTCAGGACCAGGACTTCTACGCGTTCTATCGCAGCCTCAAGGCTTACCGCGAGAGCTTTGCCGACAAGAGCGACGTTCTGGTGCTCGATCCGAGCAGCGACTTCTTCCGCTTCATGGGCAAGTCCAAGCAGTAGGCATCAACCCCGCCGGGCGGCTAAAACGCCTGGCGGGGTGATCCCGCGAGAAAACGGGTGTATGATGCGGCAGCCGGGAAATTCCCGGCTTTTTTGCGTCTGCAAGATCGAACGGTTCAAACCCGGCTCGGGTCTACAGAGCAGCCCAAGGTATTCGAGGGTATAGGCACGGCGGTAGCGCTGGAATCGGTGCTGCGCGCCATTGTTTGCCGATACCTGCTTCACTCAAGGCTCGCCCACGGGCAAGCCGCCCGGACCATAGGGGAAATGGCGTAATGGCAACGGTAGACCGCTGGCTGCTGCCAGATGGCATCGAAGAAGTACTGCCACCTGAGGCGGCGCGCATCGAGATCGCGCGTCGGCAGGTGTTGGATCTGTTCCAGAGCTGGGGTTATGACTTTGTCGTGACCCCGCATATCGAGTACCTGGAATCGCTGCTCACCGGTGCCGGCCAGGACCTGGACCTGCGGACCTTCAAGGTCATCGACCCGCAATCGGGCCGGCAGATGGGTTTCCGTGCCGACATCACTCCACAGGTTGCGCGCATCGATGCGCATACCCTGCGTCGTGAAGGCCCGAGCCGCCTGTGCTATGCCGGCAGCGTGCTGCACGCCTTGCCGCGGGCGCTGTCGACTTCGCGCAGCCCGATCCAGCTCGGTGCCGAGCTGTACGGCGACGCCAGCCCGGTCAGCGATGTCGAGGTGATCAGCCTGATGCTGGCCATGTTGCAACTGGCCGATGTGCCGGACGTGCACATGGACCTCGGCCATGTCGGTATCTACCGTGGCCTGGCCCGTGCGGCCGGCTTGTCGGGGGCGATCGAGCAGCAGCTGTTCGATGCCCTGCAGCGCAAGGCCGTCGACGAAGTGATCGAGCTGACCGCCAAGCTGCCCGCCGATCTGGCCGGCATGTTGCGCTCGCTCACCGAGCTGTGCGGCGGCCGTGAAGTACTGGCTGAGGCGCGCGTGCGCCTGGGGCGTGCACCGGCTGCGGTACTGGCAGCACTGGATGACTTGATGGCGATCGCCGAGCGGCTGGCCACGCGTTATCCCGAGCTGCCGCTGTATTTTGACCTGGGCGAATTGCGCGGCTACCACTACCACACCGGTGTGGTGTTTGCCGCGTTCGTCCCGGGTGTCGGTCAGTCGATCGCCCAGGGCGGTCGTTACGACGACATCGGAGCGGACTTTGGCCGGGCACGCCCGGCCACCGGTTTCTCCACGGATTTGAAGACCCTGGTCACACTGGGGCGAGCCGAGGTGGTATTGCCGTCTGGCGGGATCTGGATGCCCGACAGCAGCGATGCGGCACTCTGGCAGTTGGTCTGCCAATTGCGCAGTGAAGGTCAGCGGGTGGTTCAGGCCTTGCCTGGTCAGCCATTGACTGCCGCCGACGAGGCGGATTGCGATCGGCAATTGATTCAGCAAAACGGGCTTTGGCAGGTTCTGCCGCTGGCCATTTGAGATTCCCCGCCGGCACGAGCCGGCGCCAAGTTTGCGCGAATGAGGACAAGTGTTATGGGTAAGAATGTCGTAGTCCTGGGCACCCAGTGGGGTGATGAGGGCAAAGGCAAGATCGTCGATCTGCTGACCGAACATGCTGCCGCCGTAGTGCGCTACCAGGGTGGCCACAACGCGGGTCACACCCTGGTGATCGACGGTGAGAAGACCGTGCTGCACCTGATCCCGTCGGGCGTGCTGCGCGAAGGCGTGCAGTGCCTGATCGGCAACGGCGTGGTGGTTGCACCTGACGCCCTGCTGCGTGAAATCAACAAGCTCGAAGAGAAAGGCGTACCAGTGCGCGAGCGCCTGCGCATCAGCCCTTCCTGCCCGCTGATCCTGTCGTACCACGTGGCCCTCGACCAGGCTCGTGAAAAAGCCCGTGGCGAGCAGAAGATCGGCACCACCGGTCGCGGCATCGGCCCAGCTTACGAAGACAAGGTTGCCCGTCGCGGCCTGCGCATCGGTGACCTGTTCCACCGCGAGCGCTTCGCTGCCAAGCTCGGCGAGCTGCTGGACTACCACAACTTCGTGCTGGTCAATTACTACAAAGAGCCTGCAATCGATTTCCAGAAAACCCTGGACGAGTGCATGGAATACGCCGAGCTGCTCAAGCCGATGATGCTCGACGTCACCGCCGAGCTGCACAACCTGCGTCGCGCTGGCAAGGACATCATGTTCGAAGGCGCCCAGGGCTCGCTGCTGGACATCGACCACGGTACCTACCCGTTCGTGACCAGCTCCAACACCACCGCTGGCGGCATCGCTACCGGTTCGGGCGTTGGCCCTATGTACCTGGACTACATCCTCGGTATCACCAAGGCCTACACCACCCGCGTTGGCTCGGGCCCGTTCCCGACCGAACTGTTCGATGACGTCGGTGCCTTCCTGGCCAAGCGTGGTCACGAGTTCGGCGCCACCACCGGTCGCGCCCGCCGTTGCGGCTGGTTCGATGCCGTTATCCTGCGTCGCGCCATCGACGTCAACAGCATCTCCGGCCTGTGCCTGACCAAGCTGGACGTGCTCGACGGCCTGGAAACCATCCGTATCTGCGTTGGCTACAAGAACGAGAACGGTGCCGTTATCGATGCCCCGACCGACGCCGACAGCTACATCGGCCTGGAGCCGGTGTACGAAGAAATGCCGGGCTGGAGCGAGTCGACCCTGGGTGCCAAGACCCTGGAAGAACTGCCGGCCAACGCCCGTGCCTACATCAAGCGTGTGGAAGAGCTGGTCGGCGCGCCGATCGACATCATCTCCACCGGCCCGGACCGCAACGAGACCATCGTGCTGCGTCATCCGTTCGCCTGATCCGCGACTGATGTAAAGACAAAGGCCCCTTGATAGGGGCCTTTGTCGTTTCTGTCGGCTGATCGGCACAACCTTTGCTGTAAGAATCACTCCAGCGGTGCCATCACTTTAATGGCCCCAGAAGTAGAGGGTTCTTTCGTGTCCGCCGTTCTCTCACTGTTACGAAGCCGCCTGTTGCGGCCTGTCTTTGTTGCTCTCGGTATCGCTCTTTTGGTGCAAGTGCTGGTCGCGGTCGCGCTGACCCGGAGCACGGTCACTGCCCTGGAGGCCGATCTGGGCAACCGTCTGGCTGCCGACAGCCAGACACTCTCCGCCGAGCTCGAACAGGCCGGCCGGGAAGTCAGCTCGGGGCTCGACAGCCTCTCCGCCAGTACCCGCCAGCGCCTGACCGCCGGCCTGTCCACGCGTTTGCAGGATGAGCAGGCGCAGTTGCGCGCGACCCTGGAAAAGAACCTCAAGGATTCGGCCAACGATATGGCAGAGCTGCTTGCTTCGGTGGCTCCACGGGCCATGTGGGACAACGACGTGCCGACGCTGTCGGAGTTCTCCCGCCGGGCCCAGCGCAACCCTAACGTACTGTTCGTGGTTTACGACGACGCCCAGGGCCAGCACCTGACTCGCTACCTCAATCGGCAGAATCCGATCAACCAGGCGCTGCTGGACAAGGGCCAGGGCGAGCGGGCGTTGGACAAGGTGTTGGATGCCGCGCGCAACGACCCGTCGGTGTACTTTGTCGAGGCCTCGATCAACCCCAACGGTGTCGAGATCGGCAAGGTGTTGATGGGTGTCTCCACTGCCGCGGTCGACCACGAGTTGGTGGCGCTGGACAAACGCTTCTCGGCGTTGATCGCCAGTGGTGATCAACTGGTCGGCGACAGCCTGGTGGGCGCCGCCGCCGACAGTAACAAGGCCCTGCGTGCACGCCTGGAAGCGGCTCAGGCCAGCGCTGCCGGCATGCAGGCCAACACCTCGCAGAGCGTCCAGGACGCGGCGGCAACCCTGCGCTGGAACATCGGCGTGGGGCTGGCCCTGGTTGGCCTGGGCGTGCTGCTGGTGGTTGCGGTGGTGCTTGGCCGGCGTGTGGTCAACAAGCTGCGCCTGCTGATCGCAGCGCTGAACGACCTGGCAGCGGGGGAGGGCGACCTGACCAAGCGGGTTTCCATCGACAGTCGCGACGAGATTGGCGACATGGCGGCGGCGGTCAACCAGTTCGTCGCCAAGCTGCAACCTATTGTTCGTGAGGCGGGCGAAGTGGCTCAGCGTACCGGCATCGAGATCGGCGCCATGGCTCAACGCAATGCCGGTGCAGACGCAGCTGCCGAGTTGCAGCGCGATGAAGTCGCTGCCAGCCTGCGTGACCTGTCGAGCATGGCCGATGAGGCTCAGGCTGAAAGCCAGGCCATGCAATCGGCCTTGCAGCAGGTGGTGGATATTCGCCAGGCCACCGATGAGAACAGTCGCACCTCCACCCAGGTGGCCAAGCTCATCGAAGACCTGGCCGGACAGGTCGAGACCGGCTCCAAGGTCATCGAGCGCCTGGCCCAGCAAAGTGAGCAGATCGAGGTGGTGCTGACTGTGATCCACGGTATTGCCGAGCAGACCAACCTGCTGGCACTCAACGCCGCCATCGAAGCGGCGCGCGCCGGGGAAACCGGTCGTGGCTTTGCCGTGGTGGCTGATGAGGTTCGGGCGCTGGCGAGCAAGACCCAGAGTTCGACCGGCGATATCCAGGCGCACATCGGTGCGTTGCAGCAGGGCGCCAAAGAGGCGGTGGCGGCGATCAGCCAGGCCGGGCGCCAGGCCAGCGAAGGTTTGCTGGTGCTGCGAGACAACGCGCGCTTGCAGCAGTCGGTGCAGGCTTCGGTTGAGCAGGTGCATGCGGCGATTGGCCTGGCTACCCGTGCAGCCGAGCAGCAGGCCCATGGTGCGCAGGCGGTGCGTGGCCGTGTGCAGACCATTCATGCCCAGGCCGAGCGGGCTGCCGAGGTGGTGCTGCAAACCACTGCCAGCAGCAAGGTGCTAGACGACCTGGCTGCGCAGCTCAAGGCCAGCCTGGGGCAGTTCCGCGCTTGAGAGTAATCGCGGGGCAAGCCCGCTCCCACGGTGGGAGCGGGCTTGCCCCGCGATGCTTTTGAGGTATCACGCGCGGTTCAGATACATCCGCGTAGTGAGCAGGTACACCGGCAACCCCGACACCAGGATCAGCAATGCCGCATACGGCGCTGCCGCCGCGAACTCGACGTTGGCGGTATGCGCCCACACTTCGGTGGCCAGGGTGGTCATGCCGGTCGGGCTGAGCAGCAGGGTTGCCGTCAGCTCCTTCATGGCATCCAGGAATACCAGTGCGAACGCCGCCGCCAGGGCCGGGAAGATGATCGGCAGGGTCACCCGGCAAAACGCCGTGAATTGGGTTGCGCCCAAGGTGCGGGCGGCTTCTTCGAGCTGCGGCGCCGCCTTGTTCAGGGCCGTGCGCACCGGCGCCTGGGCCAGTGGCAGGAACAGCAGGGCGTAGGCCAGCAGCAACAAGCCAGTGGTCTGGTACAGCGCCGGCACATAGTGCAGGGCGAAGTACACCAGGGTCAGGGCGATCACCAGGCCGGGCAGGGCGTGCAGCAGGTACGGCAGGCGTTCGGCCCAGATCGCCAGGCGGCCTTTGTAGCGCACCACCAGAAAACTGACCGGCAACGCCAGCAGCAGGCTCAGGCCGGCACCACCCAGCGACAGCGACAGCGACGACAACAGCGCGCGGCTGATATCGGCCACCGGAAAGGCCGCCGATGAACCGACACTCAGCCAGTAGCCGAGCATGCCCAGTGGAATACCGCTGCCCAGCACCGCCAGGACCAGGCAATACAGCTGCCCGACCGGCATCCACCCGCGCAGGCGAATCGGCGCACCGCGCCGCGCCACGCCCTGGCCGATGCGCACATGGCGGGCCTTGCCGCGCACGCGCAGCTCCAGCCAGAGCATCAGCAGGCACATGAACAACAGCACTGCCGAGAGCATCGCGGCGTTGGCGTTGCTGAATTCCAGTTCGAACTGCTGGTAGATCGCCGTGGTAAAGGTCTGCAGGCCGAGGATCGACAGGGCGCCGAATTCCACCAGCATGTGCAGGGCAATCAGCAGGCTGCCACCAATGATCGACGGCCACAGGAGCGGCAGGGTGATGCGCCAGAACACGCCCCAGCGCGTCTGCCCCAGGGTCCGTGCCGACTCTTCCAGCGAGGTATCGAGGTTGCGCAGGGTCGCCGCCACCGGCAGGAACACCAGTGGGTACTTGGACAGGCTCATCACCAGGATGGCGCCGCCCAGGCCTTCGAAGCGCGGGCTCAGCGACACCCAGGTAAAACCGCTGACAAACGCCGGCACGGCAAACGGCAGGCACAGAATCACGCCCCACAGGCGCCGCCCGGGCAGGTCACTGCGTTCCAGCAGCCAGGCCAGGGATACGCCCAGGGCCATGCAGGCCAGGGTGACGCCGGCCATCAGCATCAGGGTGTTGCGCATCAGGCCCCAGACGAACGGGCGCCAGAGCAGGTGCAAGGCTTCGCGCCAGCCGGCTTCCCAGGTTTTCAGGGCCACGTACAGCAGCGGCAGCAGGCTCAGCCCGACCAGCAGCAACACTGGCAGCACCACCCAGGTCGACGGGCGCTTGCGCTTGGGCACGTAACGGCTGGCCAGGGCGGCCGCGGGCAGGGCTGCGCTCATTACAGCAGGCCAACTTCGCGTTCGAGCTCCAGGGCTTCTTCGGCGTTACCCAGGTCGGCCGGGGTAATTTTCGGCGGACGCAGGTCTGCGAAGGGCTTCAGGCCCTGGTCCGAGACCATGCCTTTATGCAGCGGATACTCGGCAGTGGTCTGGGTGATTACCCGCTGGCCTGCTTCGCTGGCCATCCAGGCCAGCAGGGCCTGGGCTTCTTTCGGGTGCTTGCTGGCTTTTACCGCTGCGGCGCTGGAGATGGTCACCAGGCCGCCGACGTCGCCGTCAGCCAGGTAGTAGAGTTTTGAATCCAGCTGGCCGCGCTCTTTCTTCAGGGCATACCAGTAGTAGTTGTTCACCAATACCGCGGCGACTTCACCGTTCTCGACAGCTTTGAGCGCAACCATGTTGTTGGTGTAGGTCTTGCCGAAGGCCTTGAGGCCGGTCAGCCATTCTTCGGCGGCGTCACGGCCGTGCAGCTTGAGGATGGCCACGGCCTGTTCCTGGAAGGCACCGCTGGTTGGTACGAAACCGATCTTGCCTTCCCATTCGGGGTCGGCGAAGTCCATCACCGAGGGCGGCAGGTCTTTTTCGTCGATCACCTTGGGGTTGAAGGCGACTACGCGGGTACGCGCAGTGACGCCCATCCAGCTGCCATTGGCGGCGACGTATTCCTTGGGCAGCACTTGCAGGGTCGAATCATCGATCTTGGCCAGCAGGCCCAGCTCGCCGAGGTTGTTCAGCGGTGGCGATTCTTCGGTGTAAATGACGTCGGCGGGGGAGCGATCACCTTCTTCGATGATCTGGCTGGCCAGTTGGTTGCTGCTGCCCTTGCGGATATTGATGTGGATGCCGGTCTTGGCCTCGTAGGCCTTGGCGATGGCTTCCCCGATTTCCTTGTGCTGCCCGTTGTACAGGGTCAGCGACACCGGGTCGGCGGCCATGGCGGCTGGGGTGCCGAGCACCATGGCAAAAACAGAGACGGCCAGGCCGCGCAACAGGGGGTTATTGCGGAACGTCATGCGGGTACTTCCTCGCTTGCGGCTACATATCTGGAAACAATGATAATCGATATCGCTTCTCAAATGCCCTTGTGAGGGAAAATTCATGAGCAGGCTATCGGTCGTTTCTGGATTGCAGGCGAGGAAAAGGGCAGGGCAGAAACGAAAAAACCCGCTTTCGCGGGTTTGATCTGAATTGGTGCCCAGAAGAAGACTCGAACTTCCACGACCGTAAGGTCACCAGCACCTGAAGCTGGCGTGTCTACCAATTTCACCATCTGGGCAAAATGAAGCGGTGTAGCTTGTAACGAAAACAGTGTAGCGTGTTGCAGTAAATCTCAGAAGCCAGAGGCAATTCTAAGATTTGAAATTGGTGCCCAGAAGAAGACTCGAACTTCCACGACCGTAAGGTCACCAGCACCTGAAGCTGGCGTGTCTACCAATTTCACCATCTGGGCATTTCGCTGAGGAACATGATGCTTCACATCGTGCTACATCTCAACTATAACGACGGTGTCCGTCGTTGTGGTGCGCACTATACGGATGCGTCTGAGAGCTGTAAAGCCCCGTTCAGAAAAAATCTTAAAAAATTCAAGTCGTTGTTCCTTATGATGGTTTTGGCAGCATTCAGGGGGCTCTGACAGGGCTGTCCAAGCTTGAAATTTCCGGTTTCAATACGCCTATGCCAAACTAACCCTTATATAGACAAGGTGAACCCCTCCTAATGGCCGATTGGCAGACCCTCGATCCCGAGGCCGCTCGTGAAGCGGAAAAATACGAAAACCCTATTCCTAGCCGTGAGCTGATCCTCCAGCGTCTGGACGAGCGCGGCTCGCCGGCAGCCCGTGAGCAGCTGGTCGAAGAGTTCGGCCTGACCACCGAAGACCAGATCGAAGCCCTGCGCCGCCGTCTGCGCGCGATGGAGCGTGATGGCCAGCTGATCTATACCCGGCGCGGCACTTATGCCCCGGTAGACAAGCTTGACCTGATCCTCGGCCGCATCGCCGGTCACCGCGATGGCTTCGGTTTCCTGATTCCGGATGACGGCAGCGACGACCTGTTCCTGAGCCCTGCGCAAATGCGCCTGGTGTTCGATGGCGACCGCGCCCTGGCCCGGGTATCCGGCCTGGACCGCCGTGGCCGCCGCGAAGGCGTGGTGGTCGAAGTGATTTCCCGCGCCCACGAAAGCATCGTTGGCCGCTACTTCGAAGAAGGCGGTATCGGCTTTGTCACCCCCGACAACCCCAAGGTCCAGCAAGAAGTGCTGATCACCCCGGGGCGTAACGGCGGTGCCAGGATCGGTCAGTTCGTCGAGGTCAAGATCACTCACTGGCCGACCCCGCGCTTCCAACCCCAGGGCGACGTTACCGAAGTGATCGGCAACTACATGGCCCCGGGCATGGAAATCGACGTTGCCCTGCGCAGCTACGATATTCCGCACGTCTGGCCAGAAGCGGTGATCAAGGAAGCGCGCAAGCTCAAGCCTGAAGTCGAAGAGAAAGACAAAGAGCACCGCATCGACCTTCGCCATCTGCCGTTCGTCACCATCGACGGCGAAGATGCGCGCGACTTCGACGACGCGGTGTACTGCGAGAGCCTGGGCAAGTTGCGCCTGTTTTCCGGTGGCTGGCGCCTGTACGTGGCCATTGCCGACGTTTCCAGCTATGTGCGCCTGGGCTCTGCCCTGGATGCCGAAGCCCAGGTGCGTGGCAACTCGGTGTACTTCCCCGAGCGCGTGGTACCGATGCTGCCTGAAGAGCTGTCCAACGGCCTGTGCTCGCTGAACCCGCACGTCGACCGCTTGGCGATGGTCTGTGAAATGACCATCAACAAGTCCGGGCAGATGGTTGATTACCAGTTCTACGAAGCGGTGATCCACTCCCATGCACGCCTGACCTACAACAAAGTCAGCAGCATGCTCGAACACGCCCGTACCCGCGAAGGCAAGGCCCTGCGCGAGCAGTACAGCGAAGTGGTGCCGGACCTCAAGCAGCTTTATGCGCTGTACAAGGTGCTGCTGGCGGCCCGTCATACCCGTGGTGCGATCGACTTCGAAACCCAGGAAACCCGGATCATCTTCGGTTCCGAGCGCAAGATCGCCGAAATCCGCCCGACCGTGCGCAACGACGCTCACAAGTTGATCGAAGAGTGCATGCTGGCGGCCAACGTGGCCACCGCCGAGTTCCTCAAGAAGCACGAAATCCCGGCTCTGTACCGTGTTCACGACGGCCCGCCACCGGAGCGCCTGGAAAAACTGCGCGCTTTCCTCGGCGAGCTGGGTCTGTCCCTGCACAAAGGCAAGGACGGTCCGTCGCCGAAGGATTACCAGGCGCTGTTGGCGAGCATCGCCGACCGCCCGGATTTCCACCTGATCCAGACCGTGATGCTGCGCTCCCTGAGCCAGGCGGTGTACAGCGCCGACAACAACGGCCACTTCGGCCTGAACTACGAGGCGTACACCCACTTCACCTCGCCAATCCGTCGCTACCCGGACCTGCTCACCCACCGAGCGATCCGCAGCGTGATCCGTTCACGTCAGGAAACCCCGCACGTCAAGCGTGCCGGTGCGATGAGCATCCCCAAGGCGCGCATCTACCCGTACGACGAGGCGACCCTGGAGCAGCTCGGCGAGCAGTGCTCGATGAGCGAGCGGCGTGCCGACGAGGCCACCCGCGACGTGGTCAACTGGCTCAAGTGCGAGTACATGAAAGACCGCGTCGGCGAGAGCTTCCCGGGTGTGATCACCGCGGTGACCGGCTTTGGCCTGTTCGTCGAGCTGACCGACATTTATGTCGAAGGCATGGTCCACGTCAGCGCCCTGCCGGGTGACTACTACCACTTCGACCCTGTGCACCACCGCCTGGCCGGTGAGCGTACCGGGCGCAGCTTCCGCCTGGGTGACACCGTCGAAGTGCGGGTGATGCGCGTCGATCTCGAGCAGCGCAAGATCGACTTCGAGATGGCCGAGAACACCCTCAAGGCGCCGATTGGCCGCAAGCAGCGTGGCGAAGGCGTGCGCCCTCAGGACGGCAAGCCGGTACCGGTGCTCGACAAGAAGGCCGAGGCGCCGGCCAAGGCTGCAGAGCCTGCGCGTCGCAGCCGCAAGAACGAAACTGCCGAAGCCTATTTCCCTGCCAATGCCGTGGCCAACAACGCTGAAGTGCGCAAGAGCCGGGAAATGAAGAAGGCCTTGATGTCCGATGCCAAGCACGCAGGCGGCAAGCCTGCGTCGAAGTCGGGCAAATCGGAAAAACCGAGCAAGCACCGTAAAGGGCCGCCGAAAGCCGGCTCCGCGTCACGTAAACCCAAGGCCAAGTCATGAGTCAGTTGGAAAAAATCTACGGCGTGCATGCCGTGGAAGCCCTGTTGCGTTATCACCCCAAGCGGGTCAAGCAGATCTGGCTGTCCGAAGGGCGCAGCGAGCCGCGCCTGCAGGCGTTGCTGGAGCTGGCCGGGCAAAACCGCGTGGCGGTCGGCCAGGCCGAACGCCGCGAGATGGATGCCTGGGTTGAAGGCGTGCACCAGGGCGTGGTGGCTGAAGTCAGCCCGAGCCAGGTCTGGGGCGAGGCGATGCTTGAAGAGCTGCTCGACCGCACCGAAGGCGCGCCGCTGATCCTGGTGCTCGACGGCGTCACCGACCCGCACAACCTCGGCGCCTGCCTGCGCACCGCCGATGCCGCCGGCGCGCTGGCGGTGGTAGTGCCCAAAGACAAGTCGGCGACCCTGACCCCTGCGGTACGGAAAGTGGCCTGCGGTGCGGCCGAGGTCATTCCGCTGGTGGCGGTGACCAACCTGGCGCGGACCCTGGAGAAGCTCCAGCAACGCGGTTTGTGGGTGGTCGGCACTGCGGGCGAGGCCGAACAGGAGCTGTACCAGCAGGACCTGACCGGCCCGACCATCCTGATCATGGGCGCCGAGGGCAAGGGCATGCGCCGCTTGACTCGCGAGCACTGTGATTTTCTGGTCAAGCTGCCGATGGCTGGCAGCGTCAGCAGCCTGAACGTGTCGGTGGCGACGGGCGTGTGCCTGTTCGAGGCCGTTCGTCAGCGCCAGGCCAAAGCCAAGGGCTGATCTCTGCGGGGCCGCTTCGCAGCCCATCGCCGGCAAGGCCGGCTCCCACAGGTGTTGTGCCAGTCTGTGGGAGCCGGCCTTGCCGGCGATTGCAGCACCGCGGTACTGCTCAATAATTCACCAATTACCTTGCTTGTCTTTCGGCGCTTCTCTACAATTGCGCCCCTTGCCATGTTGGCAGGCGTTCACGCGCCTCTTCCCAGGGCAAGACATACAAGTGTCCTTCACTCCTTGTCTGACCACTCTGGTGGCAGACTACAACCCGTAAGGAGCATTCATGCGTCATTACGAAATCATCTTTCTGGTCCACCCTGACCAGAGCGAGCAAGTCGGCGGCATGGTTGAGCGTTACACCAAGCTGATCGAAGAAGACGGCGGTAAAATCCACCGTCTGGAAGACTGGGGCCGTCGTCAACTGGCCTACGCAATCAACAATGTTCACAAGGCTCACTACGTGATGCTGAACGTTGAGTGCACCGGCAAGGCCCTGGCCGAGCTGGAAGACAACTTCCGCTACAACGATGCCGTGATCCGTAACCTGGTCATCCGTCGCGACGAAGCCGTTACCGGCCAGTCCGAGATGCTCAAGGCTGAAGAGAACCGCAGTGAGCGCCGTGAGCGTCGCGACCGTCCTGAGCACGAAAGCGCCGAAAGCGCTGATAGTGATGACAGCGACAACAGCGATAACGCTGACGAGTAATCCACGGACCTTTTGAGGAGCCTATTACATGGCACGTTTCTTCCGTCGTCGTAAATTCTGCCGCTTCACTGCTGAAGACGTGAAAGAGATCGATTACAAAGATCTCAACACCCTGAAAGCTTATGTATCCGAAACCGGCAAAATCGTTCCAAGCCGTATCACCGGTACCAAAGCTCGTTATCAGCGTCAGCTGGCTACCGCTATCAAGCGCGCCCGCTTCCTGGCCCTGCTGCCCTACACCGACAGCCACGGCCGCTGAGACCGGGTCGTCGACAAGTAGCAAAGGATAAAATGCATGCGCGCCTTGGCTGATTTCATCATGCGCGGTCGCGTGCAAGCCACCCTCGTGGTGGTGGGTTGTGCGGCTTTGCCGCTGTTGTTCTGGTTGAGTGCCGCCGCCGGGAGCCTGGTGTTCCTGCGGCGCGGTTTCAAGGACGCTTCCGGTGTCCTCGCCTGGGCTTTGTTGCCGGCGATGGCCTGGTGGTTCTTCGGCGAGCCGCGCACCTTGATGGTGTTGCTGGGTACGCTGGGTCTGGCGGCGCTGTTGCGCGCCGGGCAGTCCTGGAACCGGGTGCTGTTGTTCAGCATCGGCATGGGCCTGGTGTATGGGGTTGTACTGGGTTCGGTATTCCGCGAACCGATTGAAGCTCTGGCTGGAGCGCTTGAAAAAGCCCTGCCGCAGATGCTCGACGGTCTCTACCAACAGTTATCGGTAGAGGAGCGGGGCCGCCTTGGAAGCCTTATTGCGCCGGTGCTCGTCGGCCTGATTGCGGCGTTGTTGCAAGCCGTCAGTGTGCTGGCCCTGATGTTGGGCCGTTACTGGCAGGCGTTGTTGTATAACCCGGGTGGTTTTGGTCGCGAGTTTCAAGCGGTCAGGCTCCCCCTGGTGCCGGCGCTGGTGCTGGTGGTGCTCATGCTGGTGGGGCCGAATTTCGGTCCTGAGCTGGCGATGTTGACACCCCTGTGCAGCATTCCGCTGATGTTTGCAGGGCTCGCCCTGCTGCATGGGCTGGTGGCACAAGGTCGATTGGCCAAGTTCTGGCTGGTCGGGTTGTACGTGACGCTGGTGCTGTTTATGCAGCTGACTTATCCGTTGCTCGTGGTCCTGGCCATTGTCGACAGCCTGATTGATTTTCGCGGTCGCAAGGCGCCCCCAAAAGGTGCCGATAACGATTCCGCGAACGGTGAAGGTTAAAAGTTAAGAGGTTATTACCAAATGGAACTGATCCTGCTGGAAAAAGTCGCCAACCTGGGCAACCTGGGCGACAAGGTAAAAGTTAAGTCCGGTTACGGTCGTAACTTCCTGCTGCCATTCGGCAAAGCCACCGCTGCGACCGCTGCCAACCTGGCTGCGTTCGAAGAGCGTCGTGCTGAGCTGGAAAAAATCGCTGCTGAGAAAAAAGCTTCGGCCGAAACTCGCGCTGCCCAACTGGCTGAGCTGGAAGTGACCATCACTGCCACCGCCGGTGACGAAGGCAAGCTGTTCGGTTCGATCGGCACCCACGACATCGCTGATGCCCTGACCGCCTCCGGCGTTGAAGTGGCTAAAGCTGAAGTTCGTCTGCCGAACGGCACCATCCGTAACGTCGGCGAATACGACGTTGCCGTGCACCTGCACAGCGACGTTGAAGCCACCGTTCGCGTGGTTGTTGTCGCAGCCTAAGCTGTACCGATCGGCTGGCACCTTGGGTGTCAGCCGGTTAACATCGGGCACGATCCTGCTTTGCAGGTCGTGCCCTTTGTCTTTTTCATCACCCTGATTCCTGCGTGGCCATGAACGAGATAACCGCCCCCGAGCAATATGATCTGCAAACCGCTGCCCTGAAGGTGCCGCCGCATTCCATCGAGGCCGAACAGGCCGTGCTCGGTGGCTTGATGCTGGACAACAACGCCTGGGAGCGCGTGCTCGATCAAGTCTCCGACGGCGACTTCTACCGGCATGACCACCGCCTGATCTTCCGCGCCATCCACAAGCTCGCCGACCAGAACGCCCCGTTCGACGTGGTAACCCTGCACGAGCAGCTGGACAAGGAAGGCTTGAGTTCGCAGGTTGGCGGCCTGGGTTACCTGGGCGAGCTGGCCAAGAACACCCCGTCGGTGGCCAACATCAAGGCCTATGCCGCGATCATTCGTGAGCGGGCGACCCTGCGCCAGCTGATCAGCATCAGCAACGAGATCGCCGACAGCGCCTTCAACCCGCAAGGGCGCAACGCCGCCGAGATCCTCGACGAAGCCGAACGGCAGATCTTCCAGATCGCCGAAGCGCGACCGAAGACCGGTGGCCCGGTGGGCGTCAACGACCTGCTGACCAAGGCCATCGACCGCATCGACACGCTGTTCAACACCGACAGTGCGATCACTGGCCTGTCCACCGGCTACACCGACCTCGACGAGAAGACCAGCGGCCTGCAACCGGCCGACCTGATCATCGTCGCCGGCCGTCCATCGATGGGTAAGACCACCTTCGCCATGAACCTGGTAGAGAACGCCGTACTGCGCAGCGACAAGGCGGTGCTGGTGTACTCCCTGGAGATGCCAGGCGAATCGCTGATCATGCGTATGCTGTCGTCGCTTGGGCGCATCGACCAGACCAAGGTACGTTCCGGCCAGCTTGAAGACGACGACTGGCCGCGCCTGACCTCGGCGGTCAACCTGCTCAACGACCGCAAGCTGTTCATCGACGATACCGCCGGCATCAGCCCGTCGGAAATGCGCGCCCGTACCCGCCGCCTGGTGCGTGAGCACGGCGACATCGCCCTGATCATGATCGACTACCTGCAGCTGATGCAGATCCCGGGCTCCAGCGGCGACAACCGCACCAACGAGATTTCCGAGATCTCCCGCTCGCTCAAGGCCCTGGCCAAAGAGTTCAACTGCCCGGTAGTTGCCCTGTCGCAGCTCAACCGCTCCCTCGAACAGCGGCCAAACAAGCGCCCGGTGAACTCCGACTTGCGTGAATCGGGTGCAATCGAGCAGGACGCCGACGTGATCATGTTCGTTTACCGCGACGAGGTGTACCACCCGGAGACCGAACACAAGGGCATTGCCGAAATCATCATCGGCAAGCAGCGGAACGGTCCGATCGGCTTTATCCGCCTGGCCTTCATCGGCAAGTACACACGCTTCGAAAACCTCGCGCCGGGCAGTTACAACTTCGACGACGACGAGTAGGGGCAATTTGGACAATTCCGACCTTGAGCGTCGGAATTGGTCAATTTTTGTGCTATATTCCGCGCCCGCGATTTTTCATCGATTAGCCACCGGTCACTGACATGCAAGCAGCCAAACCACTTTTCGACTATCCCAAGTACTGGGCCGAATGCTTCGGGCCAGCACCGTTCCTGCCGATGAGCAGGGAGGAGATGGATCAGCTCGGCTGGGATTCCTGCGACATCATCATCGTGACCGGTGATGCCTACGTCGACCATCCGTCGTTCGGCATGGCCATCATTGGCCGCCTGCTGGAAGCCCAGGGCTTTCGCGTGGGTATCATTGCCCAGCCGGACTGGCAGTCCAAAGACGACTTCATGAAGCTCGGCGAGCCGAACCTGTTCTTCGGCGTCGCGGCCGGTAACATGGACTCGATGATCAACCGCTACACCGCCGACAAGAAGATCCGCTCCGACGACGCCTATACCCCGGGCGGCATGGCCGGCAAGCGTCCTGATCGCGCCAGCCTGGTATACAGCCAGCGCTGCAAGGAAGCCTACAAGCACGTGCCGATCGTCCTCGGCGGCATTGAGGCCTCCCTGCGCCGCATCGCTCATTACGACTACTGGCAGGACAAAGTCCGTCATTCGATCCTGATCGATGCCTGCGCCGATATCCTGCTGTACGGCAACGCCGAGCGGGCCATCGTCGAAGTGGCCCAGCGCCTGTCGTTCGGCGAGTCGATCGAGAGCATCACCGACATTCGCGGCACCGCCTTCGTACGCCGTGATACCCCGCAAGGCTGGTATGAGGTCGACTCGACCCGTATCGACCGTCCGGGCAAGGTCGACAAGATCATCAACCCGTACGTCAACACCCAGGACACCCAGGCCTGCGCCATCGAGCAGGAAAAGGGCGAGGTCGAAGACCCCAACGAAGCCAAGGTTGTGCAGATTCTCGCCAGCCCGCGCATGACCCGTGACAAGACGGTCATCCGCCTGCCGTCGTTCGAGAAGGTCCGCAACGACCCGGTGCTCTATGCCCACGCCAACCGCGTGCTGCACCTGGAGACCAACCCGGGCAACGCCCGTGCCCTGGTGCAGAAGCATGGCGAAGTGGACGTGTGGTTCAACCCGCCACCCATTCCGATGACCACCGAAGAAATGGACTACGTGTTCGGCATGCCCTATGCGCGCATCCCGCACCCGGCCTACGGCAAGGAAAAAATCCCGGCCTACGACATGATCCGCTTCTCGGTGAACATCATGCGCGGCTGCTTCGGCGGCTGTACCTTCTGCTCGATCACCGAGCACGAAGGGCGCATCATCCAGAACCGTTCGCACGAGTCGATCATTCGCGAGATCGAAGAGATTCGCGACAAGGTGCCCGGCTTTACCGGGGTCATCTCCGACCTCGGCGGCCCGACCGCGAACATGTACCGCATTGCCTGCAAGAGCCCTGAAATCGAATCGGCGTGCCGCAAGCCGTCGTGCGTGTTCCCCGGCATCTGCCCGAACTTGAACACCGACCACTCGGCGCTGATCAAGCTGTACCGCAGCGCCCGTGACCTGCCGGGGGTGAAGAAGATCCTCATCGCCTCGGGCCTGCGTTACGACCTGGCGGTAGAGTCGCCGGAGTACGTCAAGGAGCTGGTGACCCACCACGTCGGCGGCTACCTGAAGATTGCCCCGGAGCACACCGAGGAAGGCCCGCTGAACCAGATGATGAAGCCGGGCATCGGTAGCTATGACCGCTTCAAGCGCATGTTCGAGAAGTACTCGAAAGAGGCGGGCAAAGAGCAGTACCTGATCCCGTACTTCATCGCCGCGCACCCGGGCACCACCGACGAAGACATGATGAACCTGGCCCTGTGGCTCAAGGGCAACGGCTTTCGTGCCGACCAGGTGCAGGCGTTCTACCCGTCGCCGATGGCCTCGGCCACGGCCATGTATCACTCGGGCAAGAACCCGCTGCGCAAGGTCACCTACAAGAGCGACCCGGTGACCATCGTCAAGAGCGAGCAGCAGCGCCGCCTGCACAAGGCGTTCCTGCGCTATCACGATCCAAAGGGCTGGCCGATGCTGCGCGAAGCCCTGGAGCGCATGGGCCGCGCCGACCTGATCGGCCCGGGCAAGCACCAGCTGATCCCGCTGCACCAGCCGGCGACCGACAGCTACCAGAGTGCCCGGCGCAAGAACTCGACCCCGGCCGGCAGCCACAAGGTGGCCAAAGAGCAGAAGATCCTCACCCAGCACAGCGGCTTGCCGCCGCGTGCCAGCGATGGCTCCAAGCCGTGGGACAAGCGTGAACAGGCCAAGGCGGCGGCGTTTGCCCGCAACCAGGAAGCGGCCAAGGCACGCAAGGATGCCGCCAAGGGCGGCAAGGGCAAGAAAAAGCCCGCCCGCCAGCCGGTTCTGCCGCGCTAACTGAAACGCCAGCCTTCGGGCTGGCGTTTTTGTTTGCGTCGCTGGCAAAGCCTCAAATCTGTGCAAGGCTTGCACGGCGGCCTCGCTACGGTGCGCTTTTGGTGCGACTGTACCGGCTGCATGCAGGGAATCGCAGGCCTGGGCCCATGGCACAAGTCTTGCGCGGTTCCACTACCGCCCAGGCTCGCAGGAGGCCCGCCGTGTCGATTCATGTCGCCTTGCACCATGTCACCGAGTACCGCTACGACCGTGCAGTTGAACTGGGCCCGCAGATTGTTCGCCTGCGCCCGGCCGCGCACAGCCGTACGCGGATCCTCTCCTACGGGCTGAAGGTGCAGCCGGGTGGGCATTTCATCAATTGGCAGCAGGACCCACAAGGCAACTACCTGGCGCGCCTGGTGTTCCCGGAAAAGACCGACAGCCTGCGCGTGGAAGTCGACCTGGTTGCCGAGATGGCGGTGTTCAACCCGTTCGACTTCTTTCTCGAACCCTACGCCGAGCAGATTCCCTTCAGTTATGGCCGTGACGAACGCCACGAACTGCAGCCCTACCTGGAACAACTGCCGCTGACGCCGAAGTTCGCCGCCTACCTGGACGGCATCGAGCGCACGCCAAAGGCCAGTGTCGATTTCCTGGTGGCGCTCAATCAGCGCTTGAGCGAGGACATCAGCTATCTGATCCGCCTCGAACCCGGTGTGCAAACCCCGGAGCAGACCCTGGGACTGGGCTCTGGCTCCTGCCGCGATTCGGCCTGGTTGCTGGTGCAGTTGCTGCGCCACCTGGGCCTGGCGGCGCGCTTTGTCTCCGGCTATCTGATTCAACTGACCGCCGACATCAAGGCACTCGACGGCCCGACCGGTACTGAAGAAGACTTCACCGACCTGCACGCCTGGTGCGAGGTGTACCTGCCCGGCGCCGGCTGGATCGGCCTGGATGCCACCTCCGGGCTATTTGCCGGTGAAGGGCATATCCCATTGGCTTGTAGCCCCGATCCGACTTCAGCGGCCCCAATCAGCGGCCTGGTCGAGCCCTGTGAATGCACCTTCGCACATGAAATGAGTGTCGAGCGCCTGTGGGAGTCGCCACGGGTGACGCTCCCGTACAGCGACGAGCAATGGCAGGCTATCGTCGCCCTCGGGCGCCAGGTGGACAGCGACCTTAAGGCGGCGGATGTGCGCCTGACCATGGGCGGTGAACCGACCTTCGTGGCCATCGACGACCCTGACGGCGCCGAGTGGAACACTGCAGCGCTGGGCGCGAACAAACGGCGCCTGGCCGGTGAACTGTTCCAGCGCCTGTACAAGCATTACGCGCCCAATGGCCTGGTGCACTTCGGCCAGGGCAAATGGTACCCGGGCGAGCAACTGCCGCGCTGGTCGCTCAACTGCTTCTGGCGGCGCGATGGCGTGCCGCTGTGGAGCAATCCGGCGTTGATCGCCGACGAACACCAGGACCTCGGCGCCGACAGCGCCCTGGCCGCACGCTTCCTGGCCAGCGTTGCCGAGCGGCTAAAGCTGCCCCCGCGCTATGTCTTCGCTGCCTACGAAGACTCGCTCTATTACCTGTGGCGCGAGGGCGGCCTGCCGTCCAATGTGCGCGCCGACGATGCGCGCCTTGCCGACGAGATGGAGCGTGCAAGGCTGCGCAAGGTGTTCGCCCAGGGCCTGGACAAGGTCATCGGCCAGGTGCTGCCGCTGGCCCGCAGCACCGACGAGCAACGCTGGCAGAGCGGGCGCTGGTACCTGCGTGATGAACATTGTCGCCTGGTACCTGGCGACTCGCCGCTGGGCTATCGCTTGCCACTGGCGGCGCAGCCCTGGGTCAAGGCCGCGGAATATCCCTACGTGCATCCGACCGATCCCAACCAGGCGCTCGGCGATCTGCCTGATCGTGACCAGCTGCTCAAGGCCAGCGCCGGGCAGGCGGTCGATGAGCAGGAGCACGCAGCCCCCGAGGTCGATGCCTCGGCCGACTGGCTGACCCGTACTGCGCTGTGTGCAGAGCCGCGAGAAGGGCGCCTGTACCTGTTCATGCCACCGCTGTCTCGCTTGGAGGATTACCTCGAGCTGGTCGCGGTGATCGAAGCCATCGCGGCCGAGCTGCATTGCCCGGTCATCCTTGAAGGCTACGAGCCGCCGGCCGACCCGCGCCTGGCCAACTTCAAGGTCACCCCCGACCCCGGTGTCATCGAGGTCAACGTACAGCCTTCGGCCAGTTGGGACGAACTGGTGGAGCGCACCGAGTTCCTTTACGAGCAGGCGCGCCTGACGCGGTTGAGCAGCGAAAAGTTCATGGTCGACGGCCGTCACACCGGCACCGGTGGCGGCAACCATTTCGTTCTCGGCGGCGCCACCCCGGCCGACTCGCCGTTCCTGCGCCGGCCCGACTTGCTGCGTAGCCTGATCAGCTATTGGCACAATCACCCGTCGCTTTCCTACCTGTTTTCCGGACTGTTCATTGGTCCAACTTCCCAGGCGCCACGGGTGGATGAAGCGCGTAACGATGCGCTGTATGAGCTTGAAATCGCCTTCGCACAGATGCCCGCACCCGGTGAGGAATGCCCGCCGTGGCTGGTCGACCGGCTGCTGCGCAACCTGCTGATCGATGTCACCGGCAATACCCACCGCGCCGAGTTCTGCATCGACAAGCTCTACTCCCCGGACGGCCCCGCCGGGCGCCTGGGGTTGCTGGAACTGCGCGCCTTCGAGATGCCGCCGCATGCGCGCATGAGCCTGGTCCAGCAACTGCTGCTGCGCGCCCTGGTCGCGCGTTTCTGGCGTGAGCCCTATGCGCCCAAGCGCCTGGCCCGCTGGGGGACCGAGCTGCATGACCGCTTCATGCTGGGGCACTTTATCGAGCAGGACTTTGCCGATGTGCTGGTCGAGCTCAACGCCGCAGGCTACCCGCTGCGTGCCGAGTGGTTCGCCGCGCACCTGGAGTTTCGCTTTCCCAAGGTCGGCGACTATGCCGTCAACGGTATCGAGCTGGAACTGCGCGAGGCCCTTGAGCCCTGGCATGTACTGGGCGAGGAGGGCAGTGGGGGTGCCACCGTACGTTATGTCGACTCGTCGCTGGAACGTCTGCAGGTCAAGGTCAGCGGCATGGCGCCGGAGCGTTATCAACTGACCTGTAATGGTCGGGCGCTACCCTTGCAGGCAACCGGGCGCGTGGGTGAATTCGTTGCTGCGGTGCGCTATCGCGCCTGGCAGCCGGCCAATTGCCTGCAGCCGACCATCGCGGTGCATGCACCGCTGGTGTTCGACCTGCTCGATACCTGGATGGGCCGTTCACTGGGCGGTTGCCAGTACCATGTGGCGCACCCGGGCGGGCGCAACTACGAAACCCTGCCGGTCAATGCCAACGAAGCCCAGAGCCGGCGCCAGGCACGCTTCTTCCGCCTCGGGCATAGCCCGGGTGTACAGGCAATACCGGTGCCGCAGGTGAACCCGGAACTACCCTTTACCCTGGATTTGCGCCGCGGCTGAGCGCTACTCTGAACTGATCTGTGGCCTTCGAGCATTGCCATGCCTGACCTGTTGGATGCTTACCCGCTGAGTGCGGGGACTTATCACGAGATGCTCGAAAGCCAGGGCGCGGTGTGCCCGCACTGGCAGCCGTTGTGCGCCTACCTGCAGCGCAGCGGGCCGGCACAACTGGCCCAGCGCCAGGCCTCGCTGACCCGCCAGTTGCGCGAGAACGGCGTCACCTACAACGTTTACGCCGACCCCAAGGGCGCCGACCGGCCCTGGGAGCTGGACCTGTTGCCGCACTTGCTGCCTGCCGCCGAATGGCAGCAACTGGCCGCTGGTGTTGAACAGCGCGCGCGCTTGCTCAATGCGGTACTGGCCGATATCTACGGGCCGCAGCAGTTGATCAGCGAGGGTTTGCTGCCGGCCGAGCTGGTCTACGGCCACAACAATTTTCTCTGGCCCTGCCAGGGTATTGCGCCGCCTGAAGGCACTTATCTGCATGTCTACGCGGTGGACCTGGCCCGTGCCCCGGACGGGCGCTGGTGGGTTACCGCCGACCGCACCCAGGCGCCGTCGGGCGCAGGTTTCGCGCTGGAGAATCGCACCATCGTTTCGCGAGCGCTGCCCGAGCTGTACCGTGACTTGCAGGTACAGCACCTGGCCGGTTTCTTCCGCACCCTGCAACAGACCCTGGCGCGCCTGGCGCCCAGTGACAAGGACGCGCCGCTGGTAGTGCTGCTGACCCCGGGGCGCTTCAACGAGAGCTATTTCGAGCACCTGTACCTGGCCCGGCAACTGGGTTATCCACTGGTCGAGGGCAGCGACCTGACCGTGCGCGATGCCACCGTGTACCTCAAGACCCTGAGCGGCCTGCGCCGGGTGCACGCAATCATGCGGCGCCTGGACGATGACTTTTGTGACCCGCTGGAGCTGCGCACCGATTCGGCCCTGGGCGTGCCCGGCTTGCTCGATGCCGTGCGCCAGGGCCGGGTACTGGTGGCCAATGCGCTGGGCAGCGGGGTGCTTGAGTCGCCGGGCCTGCTCGGCTTCTTGCCGGCGATCAACCAGCGCTTGTTTGCTGAAGAACTAAGCCTGCCGTCGATCGCCACCTGGTGGTGCGGTGAGCCGCCGGTGATGGCGCGGGCGCTGGAGCAATTGCCGACGCTGTTGGTCAAACCGGCGTTCCCCTCCCAGAGCTTCAGCCCGGTGTTCGGTCGCGATCTCGACCCGGCCCAGCGCCAGGCCCTGGCTGAGCGCATCCAGGCCCGGCCCTACGCCTATGTTGCCCAGGAGCTGGCGCAGTTGTCCCAGGCGCCGGTGTGGCAGGCCGACAAGGGCCAGGTGCAGCCGCGGGCCATCGGCATGCGGGTGTACGCCGTGGCCTCGGCCGAGGGCTATCGGGTGCTGCCCGGTGGCCTGACCCGGGTTGCCGCGCAAGCTGATGCCGAGGTGGTGTCGATGCAGCGCGGTGGCGCCAGCAAGGACACCTGGGTGCTCGGCGAAGCGGCGCCAGCGGGCGAGCAATGGCGGGCCCAGCGCACTATCGGCGTGGCCGAGCTGATCCGCCAGGACCCCTACCTGCCGTCGCGGGTAGTGGAGAACCTGTTCTGGTTCGGGCGCTACTGCGAGCGCTGCGATGCCAGTGCGCGCTTGCTGCGGATCATCCTCACCCGCTACCTGGACGGTGACGATCCGCTGGCCCTGCAGGCTGCGGTGGAACTGGCCGATGAATTGTCGCTGCTGCCGGAGGAGGGCGAGTTGCCCGAGCGCCTGCGCGCGGCGCTGGACGATAGTGACTGGGCTTTCAGCCTGCGGGCCAATTTGCAGCGTCTGCACTGGGCGGCGTCACAGGTGCGCGGCAAGCTCTCGCGGGAGAACTGGCAGGCGCTGGTCGAGCTGCAACGGGAAGCGCAATGCCTGGAAGATGCCGAGGCGGACTTCGGCGAGCGGGTGGATTTTCTCAACCGCCTGGTGATGTCGCTGGCAGCGCTGTCGGGGTTTGCCCTCGACGACATGACCCGCGACGAAGGCTGGCGCTTCCTGATGATCGGCCGGCGCATCGAGCGATTGCAGTCACTGTGCAGCAGCCTGGCGGCGTTTCTGCGCGGGCCGGCGGTGTACGATCAGGCTGGGCTTGAATGGTTGCTTGAGCTGGGTAACAGCAGCATCACCTACCGCTCGCGTTATCTGGCGGTCGCGCAGTTGATCCCGGTGCTCGATCTGCTCCTGCTCGATGAACAGAATCCCCATGCCGTGCTGTTCCAGCTCAAGTTGCTGGTGCGTGCCAACCAGCGCTTGAACGAGGAATTCGACAGCCCTCGCGACCCGGGCCTGGCGTTACTGGCCGAGCAGTTGCGTCATTTCGACCTGCGCAGCCTGGAAGACCCGTTGTTCGGCAGTGCCAGCGTACAAGCGGTGCTGTCGGGGCTTGCCGACCTGCTGCAAGGGGTGGCCCTGGCCAGTGGCGAGATTTCCGAGCGCCTGGCCCTGCGCCATTTCGCTCACGTTGACGATGTCAGCCAGCAGACGGTGTCGCTGTGATGAGTGCGCGCTACCAGATTATCCACGACACCCATTACCGCTATGACAGCCCGGTTTCCCTGGCCCAGCAGCTGGCGCACCTGTGGCCGCGGCCCTGCGCCTGGCAACGCTGCAGCGCCCAGGCTCTGCAGGTCAGCCCGCAGCCGACCCAGCGGCGCGATGAATGGGACGTGTTCGGCAACCCGCTGACCCGCCTGGCGTTCGAGCGCCCGCATGACCAGTTGCGGGTGGTGGCGCGCCTGCAGGTTGAAGTGCTCGAACGGGCGGCGCCGGACTTCGCCGCCTCACCGGCCTGGGAGCAGGTGCGCGAGGCACTGACCTATGCCAGCCAGCCTGTGGCGGCGGAGCTTCTGGAAGCCTGCCGCTACCGTTTCGAGTCACCTTATGTGCGCCTCAAGCAGCGCTTTGTGGCCTTCAGCGAATCGTGTTTCGAGCCCGGGCGGGCAGTGCTGGAAGGCGTGCAGGCGTTGATGGAGAAGATCTTCAGCGAGTTCACCTTCGATGCCGACGCTACCCAGGTCGCCACGCCACTGGTGGAGGTGCTGGAGCGCCGCCGCGGCGTGTGCCAGGACTTTGCCCACCTGATGCTCGCCTGCCTGCGCTCGCGCGGCCTGGCGGCGCGTTACGTCAGCGGCTACTTGCTGACCCGGCCGCCACCCGGCCAGCCAAGGCTGATCGGCGCCGATGCCTCGCATGCGTGGATTTCAGTGTTTTGCCCGGGGCAGGGCTGGATCGATTTCGACCCCACCAACAACCTGCGCCCGGCGCTGGAGCACATCACCCTGGCCTGGGGCCGGGACTTTTCCGATGTGTCGCCGCTGCGCGGGGTGATCCTCGGTGGCGGCAGCCATGACCCGGAAGTGCAGGTCACGGTGATGCCGCTGGATGAGGCTACTGCCTTGTAGGAGCGGGCTTGCCCCGCGATGAGGCCATGTCGCCTGGATTGCGACCGCTTCGCGCTCGATCGCGGGCAAGTCCCGCTCCCACAGGATCTGCGCTGTTCGCAAGGGTAGCAAATCCCCTGTGGGAGCTCGCTTGCCAGCGATGAGGCCGGGTCAGTCAGGCTTCTTGTCGACCCACTTGGGCAGCACCGGTGCTTCGAAGTTGTCCATGGCGTCGAGCAGCTCGGCCGGCGAGTCGGCCAGTTGCAGCATGGCGCGGTGTTGCGGGCGCACGAAGCCTTCTTCCACCACATGGTCAAGGAAGCTGCCCAGCTTGCTGTAGAAGCCGTTGACGTCGAGCAGGCCCAGGGGCTTGGCGTGATAACCCAACTGGCCCCAGGTCCAGACTTCGAACAGCTCTTCCAGGGTGCCCAGACCACCCGGCAGGGCGATGAAGGCGTCGCTCAGTTCGGCCATGCGTGCCTTGCGCGCGTGCATGCCGTCGACCACTTCCAGGCAGGTCAGGCCGGTATGGCCGATCTCGGCGTTTTTCAGCGCTTCAGGGATGATCCCGATCACTTCGCCACCGGCGGCCATGGCCGCATCGGCAACGATACCCATCAGGCCCACGGCGCCACCACCGTACACCAGGGTCAGGCCGCGCGCGGCGATGGTCTGGCCGAGGGCGATGGCCGCCTCGCGATAGGCCGGGTTGACGCCGGTGCTGGCGCCACAGAACACACAAACGGAACGTACGGGCATTGCTTCTCTCCGGTTACAGGCGCACACAGAGTAAGGCGCTGACCGCTCGCTTCCAAGCCCGCAGCGGTTATTCCGGGCGGGCGAATTCGCATGAGGCGCCCGCAGCACCGCAGGCATAGGCGGCCAGTAGGCCATTGAGGAAAGTACCAAAGGACATGATCGTTTACTCCTAAATGAGAGGTTGTCTCATCCTCCCTCAAAGGTGCATGATGGGCACTTAGATTTCCTGTATACAATCCATAGAACAAATTCACTGCCTGGCTCTTCAGCCAGCGCTTGACCCACATCATGGGCCGGCCTTGCGGTTTCAGGCAGTCTGCAAACTGATAAAAAACCCCTGCCATGGAGATTCACGATGTTTGCCAAAGTTGTCGCAGTATCCTTGCTGACCCTCGCCAGCACTCAGGTATTTGCCGCTGAGTGCAAGGCGACGATCGACTCCACCGACCAGATGTCCTTCAACACCAAGGCCATCGAAATCGACAAGAGCTGCAAGACCTTCACTGTCGAACTGACCCACTCCGGTTCGTTGCCGAAGAACGTAATGGGCCACAACCTGGTCATCAGCAAAGAAGCTGACATGCAGCCGATCGCCACCGACGGCCTGGCTGCCGGCATCGACAAGAGCTACCTGAAAGATGGCGACGAGCGCGTGATTGCCCACACCAAGATCATTGGCGCTGGCGAGAAGGATTCGCTGACCATCGACGTGTCCAAGCTGAAAGCTGACGAGAAGTACGGCTTCTTCTGCTCGTTCCCTGGCCACATCTCGATGATGAAAGGCACTGTTACCCTGAAGTAATTGCCTTGGGGCTGCTTTGCAGCCCATCGCCGGCAACGCCGGCTCCCACACCGATTACAGTGGGGGCCGGCGATTCATGCAGCGCTTCAAGGCGCGAACGGCATCTCGCGTTTGTGCTGGGTCTTGCGGTAGGTGGCGCTGATGATGTCGAACGCTTCCTGGCTGACCGGCTGGCCATGCAAGAACGCATCGATCTGCGCGTAGGTCACGCCGTGGGACGCTTCGTCCGGCTTGCCTGGCGCCAGGTCCTCCAGGTCCGCAGTCGGGACCTTCTCCACCAGTGATTCCGGCGCGCCAAAGCTGCGCGCGATGGCCCGTACCTGGTTTTTCACCAAGCCACTGAGCGGCGCCAGGTCGCAGGAACCATCACCAAATTTGGTAAAGAAGCCCATCACCGCTTCAGCGGCATGGTCGGTGCCGATCACCAGGCCCTGGCGGGCGCCGGCGATGGTGTACTGGGCGACCATGCGCATGCGCGCCTTGGTATTGCCGACGACGAAATCGACCATCGCCGGCGAGCCGTTCTCCAGGGCCTTGACCTCGGTCGCCAGGGCACGCACGGCCGGGGCGATATCGACGGTGTGCACCTCGTCGGCCTTGATCACTTCCAGGCAGGCCTGGGCATCGTGCTCGTCGTGTTGCACCTGATAGGGCAGGCGCACGGCAATGAAGCAGTACTGCTTATCACCCGTCTCGCTGCGCAGTTCATTGATCGCCCGTTGCGCCATCAGCGCGGCGGTCAGCGAGTCAACACCACCACTGATGCCCAGCACCAGGGTCTTGAGCCGTGCGTTGTGCAGGCAGGTCTTGATAAAGGCCACGCGCCGGGCCACTTCGGCTTCGAGCGCGGCGCTGTCGGCAAACGGCGGCTGGACCTTGAGCGCTTGCGCAATCTCTCGCTGGACGGCTTGCATGAATTACTCCTTGGACACTTTGAAGACGTGGCGCAGGTAGGCGACGAAGTTTTCGTCGCGGCATTGGGTCTTGGCCGCCTCATCGGAAATCTTGGCGACGGGCTGGCCGTTACAGTCGGTCATTTTAAGCACGATGCTCATCGGCGCCACCCCGGGCAGGTCGCAGGTGAGGTTGGTGCCGATGCCGAAGCTGACATTGATGCGCCCGCGCAGGGCCCGGAAGATCTCCAGCGACTTGGTCAGGTTCAGGCCGTCGGAGAACACCAGGGTCTTGGTCATCGGATCGATCCCCAGCTTGCGGTAGTGGGCAATGGCCTTTTCCGCCCACTGCACCGGATCGCCCGAGTCATGGCGCAGGCCGTCGAACAGCTTGGCGAAGTACAGGTCGAAATCGGTCAGAAAGGCATCCATGGTGATGCAATCGGTCAAGGCAATGCCCAGCAGCCCGCGGTACTCGCGTACCCAGCAATCGAGTGCGGCGATCTGGCTGTCGATCAGCCGCGGCCCCAGTTGCTGGTGGGCCATGATCCATTCGTGGGCCATGGTGCCCAGCGGCTTGATATCCAGTTTCCGTGCCAGGTGCACGTTGCTGGTGCCGACGAAACGCGCGGGGAAATCTTCCTTGAGTACCCGTACCACTTCTTCCTGAACCTTGTAGGAGAAGCGTCGGCGGGTGCCGAAGTCGGCCACCTGCAGCTCGGCCAGTTCCTCGCTGCTGGCATTGGCCTTGAGCCAGTCGAACTTGCGATACAACTGGTCGCGGGCATCGCTCAGTTTTGCCTGGGGATGGCGATGGCGGTTGCGCACTTCGCTGATGATCGCAAGCAAAGGCACCTCAAACAGGATCACGTGCAGCCACGGGCCGCGCAGGCGCAGGTACAGCTGATCGTTCTCGACCCCCAGTTGCAGGTAGCGCAGGTTGAAGCGGAACAGCCCGAGAAAGCGCAAGAAGTCCGGCTTCATGAAGCTGATCTGCTCGAGGAAGCCCAGCTGGCCATTACCCAGGCTCAGTTCGCACAACTGCTCGATCTGCTCGCGGATCTGCGCCAGATAAGGGCGCAGGTCTTCACCATTGCGGCAGCGGAACTCCCATTCAACATCGACGTTGGGGTAGTTGTGCAGCACGGCCTGCATCATGGTCAGCTTGTAGAAATCGGTGTCGAGCAGGTTCTGCACGATGCGATCGGCAAATGCACTCTCGCTCATAGGGGGCTCCAAAGGGGGCGCGCGCCATCACCGCCAGTGACGGCGCACAGACCTGCGCATTGTGCCAGCGTTTGCCGCCATGCGGGCAGGCCGGGGCCGGGGTAATTCGGTAGCAGGCTACAGGTAGCGGCGCTTTTGCCGGTCAGCGGCTAGCCTGTAATGGTGCCCGCTGTAGCAGTCGCGCACCAAGTATGTGCAGTTCGGTTACGCATCCTGTTACAGGCTGGTTGCACGTAACCACAACCCAGGGTTGCAATGATGGCACTTCGCGGTTGCTCTTTGTCGTCGGATCGGGTGGCGCTTGTCGTGAGGCAGACGGTTGCACGACCAATAAAAAAAGGCCGCGAATCCTTGCCGGGCAACTTGTTGACGAGTTTTTCCAGAATAAAAAACCAATGGCACGGCCCTTGCTCAGAGCAATTGCTGAAAGTTGTAGTGCCAACCAAAAAAAACTCCAGGAGCACCACCTCATGTCGCAGACGTTTTACAAGAAAGGCTTTCTGGCCCTCGCCGTAGCTACGGCGCTGGGCGTTTCTTCGTATGTTCAGGCCGACATCAAGATCGGCGTAGCAGGCCCGATGACCGGTGCCAACGCAGCGTTTGGCGAGCAGTACATGAAAGGTGCGCAGGCAGCGGCTGACAAGATCAACGCCGCAGGCGGCGTCAACGGCGAGAAAATCCAGCTGGTCAAAGGCGACGATGCCTGCGAGCCGAAGCAGGCCGTAGCGGTGGCCAACCGCCTGGTTGACCAGGACAAAGTGGTCGGTGTGGTCGGGCACTTCTGCTCCTCCAACACCATTCCGGCGTCTGAGGTGTACGACGAGGCCGGTGTCATCGCCATTACTCCGGGTTCGACCAACCCGGCAGTTACCGAACGCGGCCTGACCGGCATGTTCCGCATGTGCGGGCGTGACGACCAGCAGGGCATCGTCGCCGGCGACTACATCGTCGATGTGCTCAAGGGCAAGAAGGTCGTGGTCCTGCATGACAAGGACACCTACGGCCAGGGCCTGGCCGATGCCACCAAGGCCCAGCTTGAAAAACGCGGGGTAAAACCTGTTCTGTACGAAGGCCTGACCCGTGGCGAGAAAGACTTCAGCGCCGTGGTCACCAAGATTCGCGGTGCCGGTGCCGACGTTGTCTACTTCGGTGGCCTGCACCCGGAAGCAGGCCCGCTGGTTCGCCAGCTGCGTGAAGCGGGCCTGAAAGACATCAAGTTCATGTCCGACGACGGCATCGTTACCGACGAACTGGTCTCCACCGCTGGTGGCCCACAGTACGTCGATGGCGTGTACATGACCTTCGGCGCCGACCCGCGCCTGCTGCCCGACAGCAAGGCGGTGGTCGAGGAGTTCCGCAAAGCCGGCACCGAGCCAGAAGGCTACACCCTGTATGCCTACGCTTCGGTCCAGGCCCTGGCTGCAGCCTTCAACGGCGCCAAGTCGAACAAGGGCGAAGACGCTGCCAAGTGGCTCAAGGCCAACCCGGTGCAAACCGTGATGGGCGAGAAGAAGTGGGACAGCAAGGGCGACCTGACGGTCTCCGACTACGTGGTCTACCAGTGGGACAAGGACGGCAAGTACCACCAACTGGAAAAACAAAAATAACAACGGTAGGCGACCCGGGCCTGAGCCCGGGTCGCTACCCGGTTTTGCGCCGTACCTGTCTTTTCTCGTAGATCTGCACAACCCTGCGCTGCGAGGGCCGCTTCATCCGGGGCTCACCGTAGTCGGCGCTTGTGCAATCTCAAATACGTGAGATTGCGTTATGGATGGTATTTTCCTGCAGCAACTGGTCAACGGGCTGACCCTCGGGTCTGTCTATGGCCTGATCGCCATCGGCTACACAATGGTCTATGGCATTATCGGCATGATCAACTTCGCGCACGGCGAGGTGTATATGATTTCCGCCTACCTGGCGGCAATCAGCCTGGCATTGCTGGCGTATTTCGGTATCGAATCCTTCCCCTTGCTGATGCTCGGGACGCTGATCTTCACGGTGGTGGTCACCGGAGTCTACGGCTGGACCATCGAACGCATCGCCTATAAACCCCTGCGCAACTCCACCCGTCTGGCACCGCTGATCAGCGCCATCGGCATCTCGCTGATCCTGCAGAACTACGCGCAGATCAGCCAGGGCGCACGCCAGCAAGGCGTACCGACTTTGCTCGAAGGCGCCTGGCGCGTCGAAGTGGGCACCGGTTTCGTGCAACTGACCTACACCAAGATTTTCATCCTGGTGGCGGCCTTCGTCGGTATGGCGGCGCTTACCTACATCATCAAGTTCACCAAGCTCGGGCGCATGTGCCGGGCCACCCAGCAGGATCGCAAGATGGCTTCGATCCTCGGTATCAACACCGACCGGGTGATCTCCTATGTGTTTGTCATCGGTGCAGTCATGGCGGCCCTGGCCGGCGTACTGATCACCATGAACTACGGCACCTTTGACTTCTATGCCGGCTTCATCATCGGCATCAAGGCCTTCACCGCTGCGGTGCTCGGGGGCATTGGCTCGCTGCCGGGCGCCATGCTCGGCGGGATCATCCTCGGGATTTCCGAGTCGTTGTTCTCCGGGCTGATCAACTCCGACTACAAAGACGTGTTCAGTTTCTCGCTGCTGGTGCTGATCCTGATCTTCCGTCCCCAAGGCCTGCTGGGTCGCCCACTCGTGGCGAAGGTGTAAGTATGTCTGCTGCCAAAACAACTACATTCGATATCAAGCGCAGCCTGATCGATGCGATCCTCGCCGGGCTGATTTCCCTGATCGTTTTCGGGCCCATTGTCGGCGTTGTGCTCGACGGCTACAGCTTCAACCTTGAACCTACCCGCGTCGCCTGGTTGGTGGCCGGGGTGATGGTCGGGCGCTTTTTGCTCAGCCTGTTCCTGCAGACGCCCAAGGGCCAATCGATTCTCCAGGGCTTCGAGGGCAGTGGATCCGGCGTGCACGTGCTGGCGCCAGACTACAAGTCGCGGCTGCGCTGGATCATTCCGGCACTGATCGTGATTGCCATCGTCTTCCCGTTCTTCGCCAACAAGTACCTGCTGACCGTGGTCATCCTCGGCCTGATCTACGTGCTGCTGGGCCTGGGCCTGAACATCGTGGTGGGTCTTGCCGGCCTGCTCGACCTGGGGTACGTGGCCTTCTACGCCATCGGCGCCTACGGCCTGGCCCTGGGTTACCAGTACCTGGGCCTGGGCTTCTGGACCGTGTTGCCCCTGGCGGCAATCGCCGCGGCGCTGGCCGGGTGCATATTGGGCTTCCCGGTGCTGAGGATGCATGGTGACTACCTGGCCATCGTCACCCTCGGCTTTGGTGAAATCATCCGCCTGGTGCTCAACAACTGGCTGTCGTTCACCGGCGGTCCCAACGGCATGCCGGTGCCGTCGCCAACCTTCATGGGCCTGGAGTTCGGCCGTCGGGCCAAGGACGGCGGGGTGCCGTTCCACGAGTTCTTCGGCATCGCCTACAACCCCAACGTGAAATTCCTGTTCATCTACATCGTGCTGTTCCTGGTGGTGCTGGCGGTGCTGTACATCAAGCACCGGCTGACCCGCATGCCGGTCGGCCGCGCCTGGGAAGCGCTGCGCGAAGACGAGATCGCCTGCCGCTCCATGGGCCTGAACCATGTGCTGGTGAAGCTCTCGGCCTTCACCCTCGGTGCTTCCACCGCCGGCCTTGCCGGGGTGTTCTTTGCCAGCTACCAGGGCTTCGTCAACCCGTCGTCGTTTACCTTCTTCGAGTCGGCGCTGATCCTCGCCATCGTCGTGCTCGGCGGCATGGGCTCGACCGTCGGCGTGGTGATTGCCGCGTTCGTGCTGACCGTGGCGCCGGAGCTTTTGCGCAGCTTTTCCGAGTACCGGGTGCTGCTGTTTGGCGTGCTGATGGTGTTGATGATGATCTGGAGACCGCGCGGCCTGATTCGTATCAGCCGTACCGGTGTAGTTCCGCGTAAAGGAGTGGCGCCATGAGCGATGACGTGATTCTCTCGGTCGAAAACCTGATGATGCAGTTTGGCGGCATCAAGGCGCTCAGCGATGTCAGCCTCAAGGTCAGACGCAACCAGATCTTCGCCCTGATCGGCCCCAACGGTGCCGGCAAGACCACGGTGTTCAACTGCCTGACCGGCTTCTACAAAGCCAGTGGCGGCAAGATCGAACTGAACCTGCGCGGCACCCGCACCAATGTCATCCAGCTGCTGGGCGAACGCTTTCAGCTGGGCGATTTCGTCTCGCCCAAGCGCTTCATCAACCGCCTGCACTACAAGATGTTTGGCGGTACTCACCTGGTCAACCGCGCAGGGCTGGCGCGAACCTTCCAGAACATTCGCCTGTTCCGGGAAATGTCTGTGGTCGAGAACCTGCTGGTGGCCCAGCACATGTGGGTCAACCGCAACCTGCTGGCCGGCGTGCTCAACACCAAGGGCTACCGCAAGGCCGAAAGCGATGCCCTCGATCATGCCTTCTACTGGCTGGAAGTGGTTGACCTGGTCGACTGCGCCAACCGCCTGGCTGGTGAGCTGTCGTACGGGCAGCAGCGGCGCCTGGAAATTGCCCGGGCCATGTGCACGCGGCCGCAGATCATCTGCCTCGACGAACCGGCTGCCGGCCTCAACCCGCAGGAAACCGAAGCGCTGAGCAAGATGATTCGCGTGCTGCGCGACGAGCATGACCTGACCGTGGTGCTGATCGAGCACGACATGGGCATGGTCATGAGCATTTCCGACCATATCGTGGTGCTTGACCACGGCAACGTGATCGCCGAAGGCGCGCCACAGGACATCCGTCACAACCCGACGGTGATTGCCGCCTACCTGGGCGCCGATGAAGAGGAACTGGTATGAGTACACCGATCCTCGAACTGAAAGAGATCGACGTGTTCTACGGGCCGATCCAGGCCCTGAAGAAAGTCTCGCTGCACATTGATGAAGGTGAAACGGTGAGCCTGATCGGCTCCAACGGCGCCGGCAAGTCAACCCTGCTGATGTCGATCTTCGGCCAGCCGCGGGCGGCGGCCGGGCAGATCATCTACCGTGGCACCGACATTACCCACAAGTCATCGCACTACATCGCTTCCAACGGTATCGCCCAGTCGCCGGAGGGGCGCCGGGTGTTCCCCGACATGTCGGTGGAAGAAAACCTGATGATGGGCACCATCCCGATCGGCGACAAGTTCGCCAGCGAGGACATGCAGCGCATGTTCGAGCTGTTCCCGCGGCTCAAGGAGCGGCGCAACCAGCGCGCCATGACCATGTCCGGCGGCGAGCAGCAAATGCTCGCCATCGCCCGGGCTTTGATGAGCCGGCCCAAGTTGCTGCTGCTCGATGAGCCATCGCTGGGCCTGGCGCCGATCGTGGTCAAGCAGATCTTCGCCACCTTGCGTGAGCTGGCGCAGACCGGCATGACCATCTTCCTAGTGGAGCAGAACGCCAACCATGCGCTGAAGCTCTCGGACCGCGCCTATGTAATGGTCAACGGTCATATCCGCATGACCGGCACAGGCCAGGAGCTGTTGGTCAACGAGGAGGTGCGCAACGCGTATCTGGGTGGTCACTGATCAATAGCAAAAAAGCGCCCCGTTTGACGGGGCGTTTTTTTGTCCACAGTTTTGTGGAAAACATTGCGCAGACATTGTTTTGGCCGCGACAGAAAGTCGCTTCGGCGGCCAGTTTCAAGCGCGTTTCAGTTGTCCACCATTGGTGTGGAACCGACTGTGGGTAACTTGGGTGCAGCTTTCTGTAAGCCCTTATCTATAAGGCTTTCAGCCTTGTGGTTGTTTTTTGATCAGGTTTTTTTACGGCGTTTGCATCCGTGTTTGTCAAGTGTTTTGTCCTTAGCCAAATGGCGATTAAAGCGTGCTGAAAGCCTGTGGATAACTCTGTGGGCAAGCCTTGGAAAGATCGGTGTAGACAGCGTCGTTACAGGCCTGGAGCCATCATGGAAATCCGCGCCTTTGGCGCGCACTTGCGCCCTGAGGTCAAGGCCAGCCTCCAAGGTCAAGGAAAATACTTGCTCAAGGCCCGGTTTACGCGGCGTGCAGGGTTTTCAAGTTGCCCCCGGATTTTGTGGAAGGGCTTGTGGATAAGATGAGCAAAGGTTGCCCCAGGCCGTCTATTACGGGGCTTTCACAGGATTGTTTATTTTTTGTACAGTAATGCGAATGGCTTGCTGCCAAACGCGGCGGCGGGCATGCTGCAACCCCTGTGATCAGCCTCATCAAGGAGACCTGCATGACCTCAACCGTATTCATCACTGGCGCAACCTCCGGCTTCGGCGAAGCCTGCGCCCGTCGTTTTGCGCAAGCCGGCTGGTCGCTGGTGCTGACCGGTCGCCGTCAGGAGCGCCTGGAAGCGCTGTGTGCCGAGCTCTCGCAACAAACCCAGGTGCATGGCCTGGTGCTCGATGTGCGTGATCGCAAGGCCATGGAGGCGGCCATCGACAACCTGCCGCCGGCGTTCGCCAAGTTGCGCGGGCTGATCAACAACGCAGGCCTGGCCCTGGGTGCCGACCCGGCGCCCAAGTGCGACCTGGACGACTGGGAAACCATGGTCGACACCAACATCAAGGGCCTGATGTACAGCACCCGCCTGCTGCTGCCGCGGCTGATCGCCCATGGCCGTGGCGCGACCATCCTCAACGTGGGTTCGGTGGCCGGGAACTATCCGTATCCGGGCAGCCACGTGTATGGCGGCACCAAGGCGTTCGTCGGGCAGTTCTCGCTGAGCCTGCGCTGCGACCTGCAGGGCACTGGCGTACGAGTGAGCAATATCGAGCCGGGCCTGTGCGAGAGCGAGTTCTCGCTGGTACGTTTCGGTGGTGACCAGGCGCGTTACGACGCCACTTATGCCGGGGCTGAGCCGATCCAGCCGCAGGATATCGCCGAGACCATCTTCTGGATCATGAACCAGCCGGCGCACATCAACATCAACAGCCTCGAGCTGATGCCGGTGAGCCAGGCGTGGGCAGGGTTCTCGATCGATCGTTCAGGCAAGGCTTGACCCACGACAGCGTCAAACCTGACGCTGCAGTCCTTCCAGGCAAGTCGCCAGATGGTAAGGCGTAGTCGACGGCATATCGAAGCGGCTGACCTTGCCATTGGCATCCCGGCACTCATGCCAGCCACCGGCATGCAGGAAGTTCTGTTGCAGCGCCTTGAGCTGGGCCAGCACCGTGGCGGCGCTGGCCGGGCGCAAGGTCAGGGCGCGCAGGTATTCGGCCTGGGCCCAGATGCGCTGGGTGGCGTCGCGCACCTGGCCATCGGTGCTGAGCATGGCCAGCACTGCGCTGTCCTTCACACCGCACTGTTCGGCATAGGCAAATGCGCGGCTGAGCGAGGCATGCAGCTCGCTACCGCGTAGCAGCGGCGAAGACTCCAGCAAGTAGAACCATTCGAACTGGTGGCCCGGTTCGAACCAGTTATCCACAGCCCCGCGCGGTTTTTCCAGCATCACCCCGTGTTCGGGGTCGATGAAGTGTGTCTGCATGGCCGCTGCGAGGGTTTGCAGCGCTTGCTCGACGGCTTCGTCGTCACGCACCGAGAGGGTGGCGAGGAAGGCTTCGGCCAGATGCATCAGCGGGTTCTGCAGCGGGCCGCTGGCCAGGTCCGACCAGTCTTCGCCAAGGCTCGCCTCGTACAGGCCGTCATCACGGGCGAACTGCTTGGCTACCACTTCCAGCGCGGCATTGAGGGTCGATTCGACTAGTTGCTCGCGAACCTTGCCCCAGTAATGTGCGCAGGCAAAGACGATGAAGGCATGGGTGTAGAGGTCTTTGCGCCGGTCCAGCGGCTTGCCCTGGGCGTCGATGCTGTAGAACCAGCCGCCGTACTCGGCATCGTGGAAGTGCCGCTGCAAGGAACGGAACAGGGCAGCGGCACGTTCGCTGGCGCCGGGTTGCTCGATACGGCTGCTGAACAGGTACAGCTGGCGCGCGCAGGCCATGGCCCGGTAGCGTTGCACCGGCATGGGTTGCTGCTGCGGGTCGAGGGCTTCGAAGGGCAGGGCCATGTCTTTATTCCAGCCCGGGCCTTGCCACAGCGGCATGATGCGCTGGTCAAAGTGCGCCTGGACCTCGGCGAGCAGGGCGGGCAGATCAGGCTGGGCAGTATCAAAGTCGGGCATGGAAAAAGTTCGTCGCGGTCGGTGCGTTTGCGCGCAATGGTAGCAGGAAACGGCGCTGACTTTGCCGGCCTCATCGCTGGCAAGGCCAGGACTTCGGTAGGATCAGATCTCTCTGTGGGAGCCGGCCTTGCCGGCGATGGGCTGCGACGCAGCCCCAGAACAGACTGCCTACAGCGTACTGAGCCCCTGCCAGTGCTTGGCACCAACAAAGATGAAGCGCAGCTGCTGGGTGATCTTCTCCTGGGCGCTGATCGGTTCCCCGGCAGGCTCGCTCGGCTCGTCGATCAGCTCCGGCAAGGTGGCAAACACGGTTTTCACCACCAGGTCGGCCATCACCGCCAGGGCGGCGGCGTCCAGGTGTTGCCAGCGCGGCATGCGCGCAAGGTCGGTGGCCAGGTCCGAGCTGATGCCCTGGCGCAGGGTGCCGATGGCCTGGCGCACCGGCTGCGAACCGCCGTATTGCTCGCGGGCGAGGAACAGGAACTGGGCGCGGTTGGCCGCCACCACGTCGAGAAAGATCCGCACCGAGGCATCGGTGATGCCGCCCAGCTCGAACTCGTTCTGGCGCACCAGGCGGATGGTCTGGCGAAAGGTTTCGCCCACTTCATTGACCAGGGCCAGGCCCAGTTGGTCCATGTCGGAAAAGTGCCGGTAAAAGCCGGTAGGGACGATGCCTGCGGTTTTTGCCACTTCGCGCAGGCTGATGCTGCCGAAGCCTCGACCGCTTTCCATCAGGTGGCGGGCAGCATCCAGCAGGGCGTGGCGGGTCTGTTGCTTTTGTTCGGCGCGCGGCAGCATGGCAAGTATCGGCAGGCAGTGAAACAGCCCTGCACTCTAATAGCCTGGCGCCGGAAAAACAAAGCCCGGTCAATGGACCGGGCTGGGAGGGGAGCTGCTACAGCGCTGGTGTGTCTTGTTGTCTGGCATAGGCTTCAGCTCGCGCGTTGGTTTTCGATCAGGCGATCAGAGCCACCTTCTGCGACCTCGAAGCGTGCTTTCAAACGGTCAGAACCACCTTCGGCTACTTTGTAATACTGCTTCAGGCGATCAGCACCGCCTTCGGCAACGCGGTTGTTGCGTTCCAGCAGGCGATCGGAGCCACCTTCGGCAACGCGGTTGTTACGGTCGATCAGGCGATCCGAGCCACCTTCGGCCAGCGGGTTCAGCGGCTGCGAGATGACCGTCGAGCTCGAACGCGATTCGGCGGTCAGGGCCTGGTCGGCGGCAGGAACGGCAAAGGCGTTGGCGGCCAGGATGGACAGGGACAGGCTTAGCAGTAATTGGCGTTTCATGATTCGGTGCTCCTCGACGGGGCTGGAAAGTGGGTACGGAGCCAATGCTACGCCGGGAAACGCCAGATAAAAGTTCATAAAGATAATGGTAACAATCAACGCAATTGATGCTTTGCAGCAGCCGCTCTAGACCGTAGCTTACGGCGCGGTCAACTACGGCGTCGAGAGCGTTACCGCAGCCTTTGGGTAAGGTAACGATCGACAAAAGTTGAGAAAAAGGTCAGAAAAAACCTGGTTATCATGGCCAATCGATTAAACCCCTCGGCGTTTCATCAGTCCGAACAGATAAGTGCCATCAACGCGCCCGCTTTTTGCCATGCAGTCATCAGGAGAATCGTGCAATGACGCGCCCCGCCAAAATCATCACCTGGACCCTCGCCAGCCTGCTGCTGGTGCTGGCGATCCTGGTGATCGTCATCGCTACCTTCGACTGGAACCGGGTCAAGCCCACCCTTAATGCCAAGGTCTCCGAAGCGCTGCACCGGCCCTTCGCCATCAACGGCAACCTGGCGGTGCGCTGGCAGCGCGAGCCTGAGCAGGGCGGCTGGCGCGCCTGGCTGCCGTGGCCGCACTTCATCGCCGAAGACCTGACCCTGGGCAACCCGGACTGGCTCAAGGAGCCGCAGATGGTCGGCCTCAAGCGCGTCGAGTTCCGCCTGGCGCCGCTGCCGTTGCTGCTGCAGCAAATTGTCATTCCGCGCATCGACCTCAACCAGCCGACCGCCAGCCTCAAGCGCCTGGCCGATGGCCGCGCCAACTGGACTTTCGACTTCGGCCCCAAGGACGAGCAGGCAGAACCGTCGAAGTGGGTGTTGGACATCGGCGCCATCGGCTTCGACAAGGGCCAGGTCAGTCTTGATGACCAGACCCTGAAAACCCGTCTGGACGTGCTCATCGACCCGCTGGGCAAGCCGATCCCGTTCAGCGACATCGTCGGCAAGGCTTCAGCGCAGAAGGCCGGTGCCGCCCAGGACTACGCCTTCGGCCTCAAGGTCAAGGGCCGCTACAAAGGCCAGGCGCTGACCGGTACCGGCAAGATCGGCGGTTTGCTGGCCTTGCAGGATGCTTCGCAACCGTTCCCGCTACAGGCAGACATGGTCATTGGCGATACCCGCATCGCCGTGGCCGGCACCCTCACCGACCCACGCAACCTCGGTGCCCTCGACCTGCGCCTGCGCCTGTCGGGCGCGAGCCTCGCTAACCTGTATCCGCTGACCGACGTGACCCTGCCTGATTCGCCGCCCTACGCCACCGACGGTCATCTGACCGCCAAGCTGCATGAACCCGGCGGCGCGGTGTTTCGCTACGAAGGCTTCAACGGCAAGATCGGCGACAGCGATATCCACGGTGACCTGGCGTTCGTCGCCAGCCAGCCACGGCCGAAGCTGACCGGCAAGCTGGTTTCCAACCAGTTGCTGTTCAAGGACCTGGCGCCGCTGATCGGCGCCGACTCCAATGCCCAGCAGAAAGCCCGCGGCGGTGCCAGCAAGCAACCGGCAGGCAAGGTGCTGCCGGTCGAGGAGTTTCGCACCGAACGCTGGCGGACCATGGACGCCGACGTGACCTTCAGCGGCAAGCGCATCGTGCACAGTGCCGAGCTGCCGTTCACTGACCTGTCCAGCCACTTTGTCCTTGATGACGGTGTGCTACGCCTGGAGCCGCTGCGCTTTGGCATCGCCGGCGGCAAGCTCGACGCCCAGGTACGCCTCGATGGCCGTAGCGTGCCGCTGCAGGGACGGGCGCAACTGAGTGCGCGCAACTTCAAGCTCAAGCAACTGTTCCCGACCTTCGAGCCGATGAAAACCAGCTTCGGCGAGCTCAATGGCGACGCCGACCTCAGCGGGCGCGGCAACTCGGTCGCAGCCCTGCTGGCCACCGCCAATGGCGACCTGAAGATGCTCATCAATGACGGGGCTATCAGCCGTGGCTTGATGGAAATCGCCGGGCTCAACGTCGGCAACTATGTGGTCGGCAAGCTGTTTGGCGACAAGGAAGTGAAGATCAACTGCGCGGCCGCCGATTTCGGCATCAAGGACGGTTTGGCCACGACCCGGGTGTTCGTCTTCGATACCGAGAACGCGATCATCTACATCGATGGCACAGCCAACTTTGCCAGCGAGCAGTTGGACCTGAAGATCAATCCGGAGTCCAAAGGCGTGCGTCTGTTCTCGCTGCGTTCGCCGCTGTATGTGCGCGGACCGTTTGCCAAACCCAGTGCCGGCGTGCAGGCGCTGCCGCTGGCGCTACGGGGCGCGGGGATGGTGGCGTTGGGCGTGGTTGCCGGCCCGGCAGCCGGCTTGCTGGCGTTGATTGCACCGAGTGGCGATGTGCCCAATCAATGCACACCGTTGCTGGAGCAGATGAAGGCTGGCAAGGCACCGCGGGCGGTGAAGGCGGGGTAAATGTGTGGGGCGGGGCCGCTTTGCGGCCCATCGCTGGCAAGGCCAGCTCCCACAGGTCAGCGATGGGCCGCGGCGCGGCCCTTTGGCAGGAGGGGATCAGAGGCCTTGGAGCAAATCCGCCATGTCGTCGGCGTGCTCTTCTTCCTGGGCCAGGATATCTTCGAAAATGCGCCGGGTGGTCGGGTCGCTTTCGCCGATGTACTGGATGATCTCGCGATAGCTGTCGATGGCGATCCGCTCGGCGATCAGGTCTTCCAGGACCATTTCCTTGAGGTTGTTGCCGGCGACGTACTGGGCATGGGAGTTCTTGCTCAGGTTATCCGGGTTCAGGTCCGGCTCGCCGCCCAGCTGGACAATGCGCTCGGCCAGTTTGTCGGCATGCTCCAGCTCCTGGGTGGCGTGCTCGAGGAACTCGTCAGCGGCGACACTGGCCTTGATCCCGCTGGCCATGTAGTAGTGGCGCTTGTAGCGCAGGGCGCAGACCCACTCGGTGGCCAGCGACTCGTTGAGCAGGCGCAGGATTTTCTCCCGGTCGGCGCTGTAGCCTTCGGTCACCGCACCCTGCTCGACATGCTGGCGGGCGCGTTCGCGCAAGGTTTTAACATCGGTCAGTTCAACGTTGCTCATCATCATCTCCAGGCTGAAAACGGATAGATCTTCACGCTCTGTCGGCGCGCTGGTTACTTAAGCTGTGAGTCCCAGGCACGCGGAAAAGTTTTATAGCTTGGCCTTGGCCTTCTCGACGGCATCGTCATCGACCTGGCGTTGTTCGCAGGTCTTGAAACCCTTGGCGTCGACATGGCCGGTGGCGTCGAAGCGCACGTAGTAGGCCTGCTGCTTGCCGTCACGGTTGAGGATGTAGTTGTTGCAGGTTCCGCCATGCGGCAGGTCGATCACTGTCGATGGGCTGCCGCCAATGGCAATCACCCGCTGCATGGTCATGCCGTTCTCGACCTGCTTGACCAGCGGTTCTTCGTGGTAAGTGACGTAGTCCACCGGGTTCTCCGGACGGCTGCCGCAGGCGGCCAGGGTGGCGGTGGTCAGCAGAATGGCCAGGGTCTGTTTGTACATGGTTGAGCTCCTTGCTGAGGGTCTATTGGCTTGGAACCCCAGCGAGCGGCGGGAGTTCGATTGCGATTGCCATCGAATTGCCTGTAGGGTTGGCCGACTGTCCACGGAACGGGGAATGCAGCCATGGCCCAAGGGCTCGCCACGCGTTATCCACTGGTGCTGGTGCCGGGTATGCTCGGGTTTGTCCGCTTGCTGCTGTATCCCTACTGGTTCGGGATCGTTTCGGCGTTGCGCCGGGGCGGGGCCCAGGTGTTTGCCGTGCAGGTGTCGCCGCTGAACTCCTGCGAGGTGCGCGGCGAGCAGTTGCTGCTGATCATTGCCGATATCCGCCAGCGTACCGGCGCCGACAAGGTCAACCTGCTCGGCCACAGCCAGGGCGCTCTGACCGCGCGTTATGCGGCGGCCAAACGACCGGAATGGGTGGCGTCGGTCACCTCGATTGCCGGGCCCAATCACGGCTCGGAGCTGGCCGATCACCTGCATGACTATTACCCCGCTCACTCCGCTCGTGGCCGTGTGCTCAAAGCCATGCTGCATGGGTTGGCGGTGTTGATGGGCTGGCTGGAAACCGGCTGGCGCGGGCCGAAACTGCCGATCGACGTGCACGCCTCGCACCAGTCGCTCACCAGTGCCGGTGTGGCGCGCTTCAACCAGGCTTATCCACAGGGCCTGCCGACGACCTGGGGCGGGGAGGGGCCGGCCCAGGTCAATGGTGTGCGTTACTACTCCTGGTCCGGCACCTTGCAGCCGGGCGTTACCGATCGAGGCCTCAACCGCCTGGATGGCAGCAACCGCTTTTGCCGCCTGTTCGCCCGCACCTTTGTGCGGGAAAAGGGCCAGTGCGACGGCATGGTCGGGCGCTTCAGTTCGCACTTGGGCCAGGTGATCGGCGATGACTATCCGCTCGATCACCTGGACATCGTCAATCAGTCGCTAGGGGCGGTGGGCAAGGGCGCGGAGCCGGTGCGGCTGTTCACCGAGCACGCTGCCAGGCTCAAGGCTGCGGGGCTGTAACGCGGCGGCGCAGGGGTGTTTTCCAGCGTTCGGCGAGGATCACCCCGACCAGGGTCAGCACCCCGCCGACCAGGTGATAGAGGGCCAGTTGCTCGCCCAGCACCATGGCGGCAATCACCGCCGTGACTGCCGGCAGCAGGTTGAAGAACAGCGTCGTGCGGCTCGGGCCGAGGCGGCTGACCGCCTGCATCCAGGCCAGCGGCGCAATCATCGAGGCCAGAACGCAGGCATAGATCACCAGGCCGATATTGCCTGCGCCCAGGCCGGTCTTGGGCGAGAGCACGAACAGTGGAAACAGCACGATGATCGCCACCAGCACCTGCAGGTACAGCAGTTGCAGCGGCGGGATGCGCAGCTGCCACTTTTTCAGCAGGGTGCTGTACACCGCATAGGCCAGGGTGGCGATCAGCATCAGTGCATCGCCGCCATTCACCCCGTGTTGGACCAGCACCGCCAGATCACCGGCCGAGACCACCACCAGCACACCCACGAACGACACCACGGCGCCAATCAGGGCGCCGATGGTCAGGCGCTGGCCGAGGCTGATGATCGCCAGGGCCAGGGACATCAACGGCATCAGCGAAAGGATGATGCCCATGTTGGTGGCGCTGGTGATGGCGGCGGCGAAGTAGGCCAGGCTCTGGTACACGGCCATGCCGAGCACGCCAAGGATGAAGATCTTGCCCAGGTTCGGGCTGATGGCCGCCCAGTTACGTAGCACCGGCCGCAGCAGGAAAGGTGTAAACAGCAGGCCGGCCAGCAACCAGCGATAGAAACCGATCTCGGCCGGGAAGATTGCCCCGGCGGACATCTTGGTGACCACGGTATTGCCGGCCCAGATGAAGATTGCCAGCAACGGAAACGCATAATTCATGAAACGGGAACTCTTGAGGATACAGGCGGCTATTATCCACCTGTCTGTCCCGTTGCTTATACTTGTATCCAGACAACCTGCGCATAGATCCAGACAGCATGGCGATAAAGTACCTGAACATCCCGCAATTGGAGGCCTTGCCGGCCCCGGTGTACTTTCGCTACGACGAATTCGGCGCCGACACCCACAGCGCCGCCCACCGGCATGCCTGGGGCCAGCTCAACTATGCGGCCCACGGCATCATGCACCTGGAGATCGACGACCAGCGCTTCATCTCGCCGCCGCACTATGCGGTGTGGGTGCCGCCCGACACCGAGCACAGTTGCTACAACCCCCAGGCCATCGTCTATCGCTCGGTGTATCTGGATCGCGAGGTGTGCGAAGGGCTGCCAGGCGAGCCTTGCACCTTGGTGATCAGCGACATACTCAAAGCCATACTCGGAGATTTTGCCGCCCGTGACGTCAAGGTGCCGCAAGACCCAGCCGACCAGCGCCTGGCCCAGGTGCTGGTCGACCAACTGCGCCGAGCCCCGGCCCAGACCTGTTACCTGCCGTACGCGCGCAGCGCCGGTTTGAGTGAGGTGTTGCAGGCGCTGCACGCCGAGCCTGGCGACAATCGCCCGCTCGGCTATTGGGCTGCCAGTGTGCATGTCAGCGAACGCACCCTGGCCCGGCAGTTCATTCGCGAGCTGGGCATGAGCTTTGGCGAATGGCGCCTGCGTTTGCGCTTTCTGCGTGCTATCGAAGCACTGGAGCAAAATCTGCCGACCCAACAGATTGCCTTCGACCTGGGCTACAGCAGCGCCTCGGCGTTCATCGCCATGTTCCAGCGCCAGGCCCATTGCACCCCGGAGCAATACCGGCGGCAGGCTCGCGCTGGAGGTTTGTAAGAATATTTGTCTACACTTCGGCCAAGGCTGCGCGTGGTGCGCAGCGACCAGGAGAAAACGCCATGAAGATGGTGCGTGTGCCGTTGCTGTTGCTCGGTTTGCTGATGTGTTCCCAAGGATTTGCCGCCACGGCGCAACAGGAGAAAATGAAAACCTGTAACGCCGATGCCACCACCAAGGCGCTCAAGGGCGACGAGCGCAAGGCGTTCATGAGCACCTGCCTGAAAGCCAAGCCTGCGACCCAGCAGGACAAAATGAAAACCTGCAACGCCGACGCCACCACCAAGGCGCTCAAGGGTGATGAGCGCAAGGCGTACATGAGCGACTGCCTGAAGAAAAAGTAACCTGCGTCAGTTGGCGTAAGTCACCGACTCGAGCCGGTCCAGGCCCTGGCCGATAAACAGCGAGAACGGCCGGCCGGGGTGGTCGGCCAGCTCCCGGCAGTCGCTCTGGAGCATGCTGATGCGCTGGTCGGTGCCTGAGTAAAGGTTAACGCTCTGCTTGCCCAGTGAGCCGATTTCGAAGGCCATCTCGAACGGGCCGTACGGATTGCGCTGCAGCGTCCGTTCGGCTTGCCAGGCCTTGATCTGACCGTTGCGGATTCGCTCCTTCAGGACCGGGTCCTTGAAATCGAACTGTGCAGGCACCGTGGCGTAACGCATCTGACCGTACTCGATGACCACCTGCGCACGTTCCGACGGGCCTTCCTCGAGCTGCACGATCGACCTGAGCTTGAATGGCCCGCGCGAGACTTCGGCCAGCACGTGGCAGGTGATGATGCTCGACACTTCGCTCTTGTTCTCGGCGGCCTGGATGCTGTCCATGAGGGTGGCGGTGGAAAGCGCTTCGATACGGCTGCCAAGCTTGATCTCGAGGGTGACCGGACCCTTGATCTTTTCCAGCGCCTCGCGCCAGACCTGGTACTGGGGCTCCAGTGACTGCGGTTCAAGGGTGACGTCGACTTCCCAGGACGTGGCCGCTCGGGCCCGGGGGATTTCGTCGAACAACTCGCGCAGGGCCTGACGCTTACCGGCATCGAGCGAGCGCGAGACGCTGATGAGCAAGTCCTGGTGGTGGTCATTGTCGAGTTCGACCTCGATGTCCTTCGGGTCGATACCAAGCCTCAGAATGGCCTGGTACAGGTCATCGCCGTATTGCTGTCTGAGGTCGCCATAGTAGGCGCTGACCGGCTGCGCGAAATGCAGGGTGGCGAAGTCTTCCGAACAGCCGCCAAGCAGCAACAGGGGAAGCAGGACAAGCAGTTTGCGCATGGTTTTGAACTCTGTGCCTGGAAGATGGGAAGGCACAGAGGGATTCCTGTTTCGCCTGCCTGCGAATGCGCCAGCGCGGCGCCGCCATTCCATTGGGGGCGGCAATCATAGAAACATCAGGGCGGCATTACCAGCCGCAACGCCGCTGCGTGCCACTATGCCTGCCGGGCGAAGGCTGGCAGACTGCCGGTTTTCCATGCCGTCGCCTTTCGAGGTTGTATGACCTTTACTCAGCGCCAGATCACCCTGGCCAGTTGGATCATCGTCTTCACCGGCCTGTTGCTGGTGTTGCCGCTCAAGTTGTTGCCGAGCCTGCTGGCCGGGCTGCTGGTGTTCGAACTGGTCAACATGCTCACGCCCAAGCTGCAGCACCTGATATCCGGCCAACGGGCACGCTGGCTGGCGGTGGCGTTGCTGGGTACCCTGGTGGTCAGCACCTTGACCCTGCTGTTTGCCGGCGCCATCAGTTTCCTTCTGCACGAAGCGGAGAACCCCGGGGCATCGCTGGACAAGTTCATGCTCCTGGTCGACCAGGCGCGCGGGCAACTGCCGCCGTTCATCGACGCCTACCTGCCGGCCAGTGCCTCGGAGTTCAAGGTGGCCATCGGCGAATGGCTCAAGACCCACCTGGGCGAATTGCAACTGGTGGGCAAGGGCGCGGCGCACATGTTCGTCACCTTGCTGATCGGCATGATCCTCGGTGCCATCGTCGCCCTGCAGCGCATCCCCGATATCTCCAAGCGCAAGCCCCTGGCGGCGGCGCTGTTTAACCGCCTGGCGCTGCTGGTACAGGCGTTTCGCAACATCGTCTTTGCGCAGATCAAGATTTCCCTGCTCAACACCTTCTTCACCGGCATCTTTCTCGCCGTGGTGCTGCCACTGTTCGGCGTGCACCTGCCGCTGACCAAGACCCTGATCGTGCTGACCTTCCTGCTTGGCCTGCTGCCGGTGATCGGCAACCTGATGTCCAACACCCTGATCACCATCGTCGGCTTGTCGTTATCGATCTGGGTGGCGATGGCGGCGTTGGGTTACCTGATCGTTATCCACAAGGTCGAGTACTTCCTCAACGCGCGGATCGTTGGCGGGCAGATCAGTGCCAAGTCGTGGGAATTGCTGCTGGCGATGCTGGTGTGCGAGGCGGCGTTCGGGCTGCCGGGGGTGGTGGCCGGGCCGATCTATTACGCCTATTTGAAGAGTGAGTTGCGCCAGCAAGAGCTGGTGTGATCTGAAGGCTATCGCCGGCAACGCCGGCTCCCACAGGGATAGTGTGCAGCAATACTTTGTGGGAGCCGGCGTTGCCGGCGAAAGGGCCGCAACGCGGCCCCGGCTATCTCAACCGTAACGCTTGCGCGCCTCGATCGCCAAGCCGCTGCCAATGCTGCCAAAGATGTTGCCTTCGACATGCCGGGCATTGGGCAGCATCGCCGCCACGCTCTGGCGCAACGCCGGGATGCCGCTGGAGCCGCCGGTGAAGAACACTGTATCGACCTGTGCCACACCCACGCCAGCCTTGGCCAGCAACTCGCTGACGCTGCCGCGCACGCGCTCGAGCAGGTTGTCGATCGACTCTTCGAACAGCGCCCGGGTCAGTTCGACGCTGAGCCCCGGCTGGACCCGCTTGAGGTCGACCAGGCGGCGGTCGTTGTGGGTCAGTTCGATCTTGGTTTCTTCCACTTCCATTGCCAGCCAGTGCCCGGCGCGCTGTTCGATCAGCTTGAACAGGCGGTCGATGCCGTCGGTGTCTTCGATGTCGTAGCGCATGCTGCCCAGGGCCAGCTGGGATTTTTGCGAGTACACCGAGTTGATGGTGTGCCAGGTGGCCAGGTTCATGTGGTGGCTGGTGGGCATGAAGGCACCGCTTTTCATCCGGCTGCCGTAGCCGAACAGCGGCATCACGCCCTGCAGGCTCAGTTGCTTGTCGAAGTCGGTACCGCCGATGTGCACGCCGCCGGTGGCGAGGATGTCCTGCTGGCGGTCATCGAGCATGTGCCGTTCAGGGGCCAGGCGCACCAGGGAGAAGTCCGAGGTACCACCGCCGATGTCGACGATCAGCACCAGTTCTTCGCCCTGGATGTTCGACTCGTAGTCGAACGCGGCGGCAATCGGTTCGTACTGGAACGAGACTTCCTTGAAGCCGATCTTCTTCGCGACTTCGGCCAGGGTGTCCTCGGCTTCCTGGTCGGCGGCCTGGTCGTCATCGACGAAATGCACCGGGCGGCCCAGCACCACTTCGTCGAAGGCGCGGCCGGCATTGGCCTCGGCGCGCTTTTTCAGCTCGCCGATGAACATCCCCAGCAGGTCCTTGAACGGCAGTGCGGTGCCCAGCACGCTGGTGTCGTGCTTGATCAGCTTGGAACCCAGCAGGCTCTTGAGCGAGCGCATCAGGCGGCCTTCATAGCCTTCGAGGTATTCGTGCAGGGCCAGGCGGCCATACACCGGGCGGCGCTCCTCGATGTTGAAGAACACCACCGACGGCAGGGTGATCTTGCCGTCTTCCAGGGCGATCAACGACTCCACGCCCGGGCGGTGCCAGCCGACGGTGGAGTTGGAGGTGCCAAAGTCGATGCCGCAGGCACGGGCCGGGGATGCGTCACTCATGGGTTGTACTTCCGGGGGAAAAACGGCCGCGCAGTTTATGCCAGCCGTCAGCAGAATCAAGACCGATTATCTGCTTTGCGGCAAACCCATGGGCACCTTGAAAGGCTATGCTTGACCCCAATCTACACAAGCATTCGATTAACCCATGGTGATTCCTTAGATGGACTTCAAAGACTATTACAAGATTCTTGGCGTTGAGCCCACTGCGGATGACAAGGCGATCAAGACCGCCTACCGCAAGCTTGCGCGCAAGTATCACCCGGACGTCAGCAAAGAGCGTGACGCCGAGGAGAAATTCAAGGAGGCCAACGAGGCCTATGAAGCCCTGAGCAGCCCGGAAAAACGCGCCGAGTACGACGAGCTGCGCAAGTACGGCCAGCATGGCCGGCCGTTCCAGGGCCCGCCAGGCTGGCAAAGCCGTGGTTCGGCAGGTGCCGAGGGTTTCGGCGACGGTGGCGATTTTTCCGATTTCTTCAGCTCGATCTTCGGTTCGCGCGGTGGCAACGGCAATCCTTTTGGCCGCGGCCAGCAACGCAGTGCCGGACGGCGGGGGCAGGACGTGGAAATGGAACTGGCGATTTTCCTTGAGGAAACCCTGTCCAGCGAGTCCAAGCAGATCAGCTTTCAGGTGCCGCAGCACAACGCCAGCGGCCAGCGCACGGGCTTTACCACCAAGACCCTGAACGTGAAGATCCCGGCCGGCGTCAGCGACGGCGAGAAAATCCGCCTCAAGGGCCAGGGCGCCCCGGGCGTCGGTGGCGGCGCCAATGGCGACCTGTTCCTGACCATTCGCATGGCACCGCACCCGCTGTTCGATGTCGAAGGTCATGACCTGATCATCACCGTGCCCCTGGCACCGTGGGAGGCCGCGCTGGGCACCAAGGTAGAAATGCCGACCCTGACCGGCAAGGTCAACCTGACCATCCGTCCGGACAGCCAGAACGGTCAGCGCCTGCGGATCAAGGGCATGGGCCTGAGCAACAAGCAGGGCCAGCGTGGCGACCTGTATGCGCAATTGAAAGTGGTGATGCCGAGCCAGTCCGATGCCGCTGCCCGTGAGCTGTGGACCAAGCTGTCGGAGAAGGCCGCGTTCAACCCGAGGACACAATGGAGTAGCTGATCATGAGCAGTACCCTGATCGTTCAACTGGACATGCAGACCCTCTGTCAGGAAGCCGATCTGCCGGCGGCCTACGTGATCGAAATCGTCGAACACGGCATTGTCGAGCCTTCCGGGCGAACGCCGGAAGACTGGCTGTTTGACGATCAGGCGCCGGTGCTGGCCAAGCGCGCGGCCAAGCTGCATCACGATCTTGAGCTTGAGTGGGAAGGGGTGGCACTGGCGCTGGAGCTGCTGGAGGAAGTGCAGCAACTGCGCAGCGAGAACAGCATGCTCAGGCAACGCCTGGGGCGGTTTGTGCAGGGCTGATTTCATTGCGTACGCTGCGCGGCCGATCGCCGGCAAGGCCGGCTCCCACACTGGCCCTGTGCATGCAGTACCCTGTGGCCGGCCTTGCCGGCGATTGGCCCTGAAGACCTAGAGCAATTTGTAGTACAACGCCGTCGCCCGATAGACCCTATCCGGGCCACAGGCGTAATCCGGAATCTCGCCCGCCTTGCTGTAGCCCAGCGATCGATAAAAAACCTCGGCCCCCGAGCCGGCCTCGGTATCCAGATAGAGCATGCCGCGCTGCTTTTGCCGCGCCGCCAGTTCCAGGGCCTGCATCAGTTGCTGGCCAAGGCCGCGGCGCCGTGCCGCGCTGTGCACCAGCAGCTTTTGCACTTCGGCGCGGTTCAAACCGTTGGGTTTCAGGCATAGCCCCAACTGCACGCTGCCCAGCACTTCCTTGTCCTTGCCCACCACCCACAGCAACAGCTCACCGCTGACCAGGCGCTGACGCACCTCTTCGAAGTAGCGCTCGGCCTGCTGCACATCGATATCCGCCAGAAACCCCACCGAGGCGCCGTGTTGCACGGCGTCGAGCAGCAACGCCACCAGGCCGTCGTGGTAATAGGCAAAGCTTTCATGGGTCACACGGTTGAGCTGCGCAGCATTCACAGGTGTCACTCCTTTGTCGGGGGCGGGGCATCGGGGTTGAGGATCAACTGCATGAAGGTCAGGTCCAGCCAGCGGCCAAACTTCACCCCGACCTGGGGCATCTGCCCGTTGAGGGTGAAGCCCAGGCGCTGGTGCAGGCGAATAGAGGCGGCGTTGCCGCTTTCGATGGCGGCGACCATCACGTGCTTGTTGCAGGCGCGGGCCCGTTCGATCAACGCTTGCATCAGCCCGGGGCCCAGGCCGTTGCCGCGCTGGTCGCTGCGGATGTACACCGAGTGCTCGACGGTATGGCGAAAGCCTTCGAACGGTCGCCAGTCGCCAAACGAAGCATAGCCCAGTACCTGCTCGCCGGCGTCCACCGCCACCAGGATAGGGTAGCCCTGGGCCTGGCGGGTGTCGAACCAGGCCTGGCGGTTGGCGAGGTCCACCGCTTGCTCGTTCCAGATCGCCGTAGTGTTGAGCACGGCATCGTTGTAAATATCGCGAATGCCTGGCAGGTCGGCAGGCACAGCATCGCGCAGCAGGTAAGTCATGGCAGGATCTCGAACAGGGACACGGTGATCGGCTCAGGTTAAATGGTTACCAGGCCGCGCACACCCTCGGCCTCCATATTTTCGCCACGCCCGGCCTGGACGATTTCGCCGCGCGACATCACCAGGTACTGGTCGGCAAGCTCGGCGGCAAAGTCGTAGAACTGCTCGACCAGCAGGATTGCCATGTCGCCACGGGCAGCCAGCGTGCCGATCACCGCGCCGATTTCCTTGATTACCGAAGGCTGGATGCCCTCGGTGGGCTCGTCGAGGATCAGCAGCCGCGGCTGGCTGGCCAGGGCCCGGCCGATGGCCAGCTGTTGTTGCTGACCACCGGAGAGGTCGCCGCCACGGCGCTGCTTCATCTGCTCCAGCACCGGGAACAGCTCGTAGATGAACGACGGCACGCTCCTGGCCTGGCTGGCGCCGAAACGCGACAGGCCCATCAGCAGGTTCTCCTCGACGGTCAGGCGCGGGAAGATCTCCCGGCCCTGGGGCACGTAGGCGATGCCGGCGTGCACCCGCTGGTGGGGCTTGAGCGCGGTGATCGCCTGGCCTTCCCAGTGCACGCTGCCTTCGCGGATGGGCAGCAGACCCATCAGGCAGCGCAGCAGGGTAGTCTTGCCGACGCCGTTGCGCCCGAGCAGGCAGGTCACCTCGCCGACCTTGGCCTCGAACGACAGGCCGCGCAGGATGTGGCTGCCGCCGTAGTATTGGTGCAGGGAGTCGATTTTCAGCATGTTGTTGTCCTTTGTTGGCCTCATCGCCCCAGATAAACCTCGATCACCCGCTCATCCGTCTGCACCTGCTCCAGTGAGCCCTCGGCCAGCACGCTGCCCTGGTGCAGCACGGTGACGTGGTCGGCGATGCTGCCGACAAAGCCCATGTCGTGCTCGACTACCATCAGCGAATGTTTGCCAGCCAGGCGCTTGAACAACTCGGCAGTGAATTCGGTTTCGGCGTCGGTCATGCCCGCCACCGGTTCATCGAGCAGCAGCAATTGCGGGTCCTGCATCAGCAGCATGCCGATCTCAAGGAACTGCTTCTGGCCATGGGAGAGCAACCCGGCCTGGCGTTGGGCCGAGCCGCTCAGGCGAATGGTCTGCAGAATCTCGTCGATACGGTCGCGCTGCTCGCCGCTCAAGCGTGCAACCAGGCTGGCCAGCACCGACTTGTCGGCCTTTTGCGCCAGTTCCAGGTTCTCGAACACGCTCAGGGCCTCGAACACTGTCGGCTTCTGGAACTTGCGGCCGATTCCGGCCTGGGCAATTTGCACTTCGCTCATGCGCGTCAGGTCCAGGGTGTCGCCGAACCAGGCCTTGCCGCTGGTGGGCCGGGTCTTGCCGGTGATCACGTCCATCAGCGTAGTCTTGCCGGCGCCGTTGGGGCCGATGATGCAGCGCAGTTCACCGACGCCGATGTACAGGTTGAGGCTGTTGAGCGCCTTGAAGCCGTCGAAGCTGACGTTGATGTCTTCCAGGGTCAGCACCGTGCCGTGACGCACGTCCAGGCCCTCACCGCGGCGCTGGCCAAGGCCGATGGCATCGCGGCCGCTGCCGGCGTCGAGGATCGGTTCAAGCATGAATTCCGGGTGCACCGGCGCTAGCGGGATGGCTCTCATTGTTCGCCCCTTTTCTTCAGCAGACCGACCACGCCCCGTGGCAGGTACAGGGTCACCAGGATGAATAGCGCACCGAGGCAGAACAGCCAGTACTCGGGGAAAGCCACGGTGAACCAGCTCTTCATGCCGTTGACCAGCCCGGCGCCCAGCAGCGGCCCGATCAGCGTGCCGCGCCCGCCCAGGGCTACCCAGACCGCGGCTTCGATGGAGTTGGTCGGCGACATCTCGCTGGGGTTGATGATGCCCACTTGCGGCACGTACAAGGCCCCGGCCAGGCCGCACAGCACCGCGCTCAAGACCCAGACGAACAGCTTGAAGCCGCGCGGGTCGTAACCGCAGAACATCAGGCGGTTCTCGGCATCGCGCAGGGCGGTCAGGACCCGGCCGAACTTGCTTCGGGCCAGGCGCCAGCCCAGGTACAGGCTGGCAACCAGCAAGGCGACGGTAAGCAGGAACAACACCGCGCGGGTGCTTTGCGCGGTGATTTCAAAGCCGAGGATGCGGCGAAAATTGGTGAAGCCGTTGTTGCCGCCAAAGCCGGTTTCGTTGCGAAAAAACAACAGCATGCCGGCGAAGGTCAGGGCCTGGGTCATGATCGAGAAGTACACGCCCTTGATCCGCGAGCGGAAGGCGAAGAAGCCGAACACCAGCGCCAGCAACCCCGGCGCCAGCACCACCAGGCACAGGGCCCAGGCGAAGTGCTGGGTGCCGGCCCAGTACCAGGGCAGTTCGCTCCACGACAGGAAGGTCATGAACGCCGGCAAGCCGTCACCGGCCGCTTCGCGCATCAGGTACATGCCCATGGCATAGCCGCCGAGGGCGAAGAACAGGCCGTGGCCCAGCGACAACAGGCCGGCGTAGCCCCAGACCAGGTCCAGGGCCAGGGCGACGATGGCGTAGCAGAGGATCTTGCCGACCAGGGTCAGGGTGTAGGCCGAGACCTGCAGGCTGTGCCCGGCGGGCAGCAGCGACAGCACCGGCAGGGCCAGCAGCACCAGCAGCACAACGGCGCCGATGGCCAGGGTCCAGCGCGGGCCGGCCTTCTGGCTGGCGGTTACAAGCAGAGGCTGGTTCATCAGTCGATTACCCGTCCCTTGAGCGCGAAGAGGCCTTGCGGGCGTTTCTGGATGAACAGAATGATCAGCGCAAGGATGAGGATCTTGCCGAGCACCGCACCAATCTGCGGCTCCAGCAGCTTGTTGGCGATGCCCAGGCCGAAGGCCGCCCAGAGGCTGCCGGCCAGTTGGCCGACACCGCCGAGCACCACCACCAGGAATGAGTCGATGATGTAGCTCTGGCCCAGGTCCGGGCCGACGTTGCCGATCTGGCTCAGGGCCACGCCGCCAAGCCCGGCGATACCCGAGCCGAGGCCAAAGGCGAGCATGTCCACACGTCCGGTCGGCACCCCGCAGCAGGCGGCCATGTTGCGGTTCTGGGTGACCGCGCGCACGTTCAGGCCCAGGCGCGTGCGGTTGAGCAGCAACCAGGTCAGCAGCACCACGAACAGGGCGAAGGCGATGATCACCAGGCGGCTGTAGGGCAGCACCAGGTTGGGCAGCACCTGGAGGCCACCGGAAAGCCAGGCCGGGTTGGCCACTTCGACGTTCTGCGCGCCGAACAGCAGGCGGATGGCCTGGATCAGGATCAGGCTGATGCCCCAGGTCGCCAGCAGGGTTTCCAGCGGCCGCCCGTACAGGTGGCGGATCACCGTGCGCTCCAGAAGCATGCCGACCCCGGCGCTGATGGCGAAGGCCACCGGCAGGGCGATCAGCGGGTAGAACTCGATGGCCCCGGGGGCGTAGCGCTGCACCAGGATCTGCACTACGTACGTGGCATAGGCGCCGAGCATGAGCATCTCGCCGTGGGCCATGTTGATCACCCCGAGCAGGCCGAAGGTGATTGCCAGGCCAAGGGCTGCAAGCAACAGGATCGAGCCCAGCGACAGGCCGCTGAAGGCCTGGCCCAGCAGCTCGCCGAACAGCAGCTTGCGCTTGACCTGGGCCAGGCTGGTTTCAGCGGCGGTGCGCACGCCGCCGTTGCTTTCGACACCGGGTTCGAGCAGGGCCTCCAGGCGCGTGCGGGCCATGGGGTCGCCGGTTTCGCCGAGCAGGCGTACGGCGGCCAGGCGTACCGCCGGGTCGCTGTCGACCAGTTGCAGGTTAGCTAGCGCCAGGCCGAGGGCGGCATGCACGGCGGCATCCGCTTCTGTGGCGAAGCGCCGGTCGAGGAAGGCGACCTGGGCCGGCTGCGCGCTTTTTTGCAGTTGCTGGGCCGCCGGCAGGCGCACGCTGCTGTCGGTGCTGAGCAACTGGTGGCTGGCCAGGGCGTTGTCCACCAGCCCGCGCAGGCGGTTGTTCAGGCGCAGCTTGCGGCTGTCGCCGGCGGCGATGCGGCCCTGTTGCAGGGCGCTCAGCAGCTCAAGGCGGGCCGGGTCCGGTTGCGCCGCCCAGTCCTGCAGCAGGCGCGCCTGCTCATTGGCCTTGGCGGCGATGAAGTAGTCTGCGTCGCTGGCCTGGGCAGTCAGGGGCAACAGCAGGAGGCTGAGGAAAAGGCACAGGAGGGCCTTGGACATGACGGTTTCCTTGTGGTGTGCGGTGCGACGCCTCGACTTGACCCGCGATGGGCTCAGTTGCCCTTCACCGCATAATCCGGCCGCTTGTCGTTACCCGGAATGAACGGGCTCCACGGCTGCGCCCGCAGCGGTTGCTCGGTTTCCCAGACCACGCTGAACTGGCCGTCATCCTGGATCTCGCCGATCATCACCGGCTTGTGCAGGTGGTGGTTGCTCTTGTCCATGGTCAAGGTGTAGCCCGATGGCGCCTTGAAGGTCTGCCCGGCCAGGGCTTCGCGGACTTTGTCGACATCGGTGGACTTGGCTTTTTCCACCGCCTGGGCCCACATGTGGATGCCAACGTAGGTGGCCTCCATCGGGTCGTTGGTCACTGCCTTGTCGGCGCCCGGCAGGTTCTTGGCCTTGGCGTAGGCTTTCCAGTCGGCGACGAACTGGCTGTTGACCGGGTTATCCACCGACTCGAAGTAGTTCCACGCCGCCAGGTGCCCGACCAGCGGCTTGGTGTCAATGCCGCGCAGCTCTTCCTCGCCCACCGAGAAGGCCACCACCGGCACGTCGGTGGCTTTCAGGCCCTGGTTGGCCAGCTCTTTGTAGAACGGTACGTTGGAGTCGCCGTTGACCGTGGAGATGACCGCAGTCTTGCCGCCTGCGGAGAACTTCTTGATGTTGGCGACGATGGTCTGGTAATCGCTGTGGCCGAACGGCGTGTACACCTCTTCGATGTCCTTGTCGGCCACGCCCTTGCTGTGCAGGAAGGCGCGCAAAATCTTGTTGGTGGTGCGCGGGTAGACGTAGTCGGTACCGAGCAGGAAATAGCGCTTGGCCGCGCCGCCGTCTTCGCTCATCAGGTACTCCACTGCCGGGATCGCCTGCTGGTTGGGCGCGGCACCGGTGTAGAAGACGTTCGGCGACATCTCTTCGCCTTCGTACTGCACCGGGTAGAACAGCAGGCCGTTGAGCTCTTCGAACACCGGCAGCACCGACTTGCGCGACACCGAGGTCCAGCAGCCGAACACCACCGCGACCTTGTCCTGGGTCAGCAGCTGGCGGCCCTTCTCGGCGAACAGCGGCCAGTTCGAGGCCGGGTCGACCACCACCGGTTCCAGCAGCTTGCCGTTGACCCCGCCCTTGGCGTTGATCTGTTCGATGGTCATCAGGGCCATGTCCTTGAGCGAAGTCTCGGAAATCGCCATGGTCCCCGACAGCGAATGCAGGATGCCGACCTTGATGGTCTCGGCGGCCTGGATGCTCCAGCTCAGGCCCATTGCCGCGATGGACGCGCTGAGGGTAAAGGCCTTGATCAGACTGCGACGCTTCATAGTGCTCTCTCCATGGAATCGGATGTTCTGTTGGGCAGATGGCGACTTCGCCCAAGAGCGTTAGCAAGGGCTGTGCCGAGTGGTGCGAGGCGCTCTGGGGCGGGGTTTGCACGATGAATCGCGGCTGCTGGCAGGCAGGCTTGCACCGTGATGGCGCTGTGCCCGGTGCGCGGCAAACGAGTCTGCACAGCTTTGGTTCGCGCAGGTATCATCGCCGCCTTTAAATGCAGTTCAGGGACGACGACAGTGAACAGATTCGCTTGTGCAGAGATGGTGATGGCCGGTATGTGGGCCGCGATGGGGCAGGTACAGGCCAGCGAGCCGTCCTCGCTGTATTTTCGTTGCAGCATGACCAAGGCGCAGTACGCCACGGTGATGGCCGCCCGGCCGGGGGAGGCGGCGGCATTCACTGACTGGCAGCAGTGGTTCGACAGCAAGGAAATGTACGGTGGCGGCAAGGTCGATACAGACGACCTGCGGCCGATGCCGGCCGAAACCCTTAGCCAGATCGCCGGCGGCGGCCGTTACGGCTCGCTCTCCGAGTACGACGAAAAAGCCGGCGTATGGCGCTTCGCCCTGCTGCAGTTCAGCGAAAACTACGGGGCGATGATCTCCATGCTGGCGCCACTGCGTAGTGTCGCGCCGTACTGCGCCGCCGACTCCGACAGCTTCATGCTGGTCTACTCGTACATCTGGGGTGACGGCGACAACGCCTACCTGACCCTCAACGGCCGCAGCCAGTTCGCCCAGGCACCGACCCCAGCGCAACGCGCCGAGGCCGATGCCGTGCTGGCCGAACTGCTCAAGGCAGCAGAAGGCTGAGCCTCTCTGAGCTCGGTTTGATCAGTATTCACCCACGGAACAAGGAAAGACCCGATGGAAGCTTCGTCGCTGTACATTCGCTGTAACCTCAACCCCGCTGCCTATCAGGCCGCGATGAGCGCGCCGGTGGCCAACCCGCGGCAGTTCGACGACTGGCAATGCTGGTATGACAGCAAAGACGCGTACGGCCCGGGCGAACTCCCCGCCGAGGACCTGGATCGTACCGCCTCCTGCAGCCTGGGCGATCTGATCGAAGGCTGGGTTGAGTTTTCTGCGGGCAACAGCAGTCATTACGATGAGCAGACCGGGGTGTGGACGTTCGCCGTGCTGGAGTTCACCGACAATTATGGCGAGATGCTGCAACTGCTGGCGCCGCTGCGGCAACTGGCGCACTACGCCGAAGTCGAATCGGACAGTTTTCTAGTTATCCTTCCTTACATCTGGGGGGGTGACATCAATGCCTGCCTGAGCCTTGGCCAGGGCCGCAGTGTGTTCATCGACGGCCCGAGCGAGGCGCAACGAGCCGAAGCCGACGCCGCACTGGAACAGCAGTGGGACCGTGCGGCGTCGGCGTACGAACAAGAAGGCTTGAAGTTCGACTGATCAGTTGTCGGCGTTGGCGGTCAGCAGCGCGCGATTGCGCCGCACGAACTGGTAAGTCACGGTCAGCAGCACGAACCACAACGGCGTGACGATCAGCGCCTGGCGGGTGTCGTGCTCAAGGCTCAGCAGCACCAGGATGAAGGCGAAGAACGCCAGGCACACCCAGCACATCAAGCGCCCGCCAGGCATCTTGTACTTCGAGGCCTGGTGCAGCGCGGCGCGCTGTTTGCGGTAGTTCAGGTACGACAGCAGAATCAGCGACCAGACGAACATGAACAGGATCGCCGACACCGTGGTCACCAGGGTGAAGGCTTCGACCAGGTCCGGAATCACGTACATCAGCAGCGCCCCGGCCAACAGGCAGGTGCACGAGAACAGCAGGCCGCTGGCCGGTACGCTGCGCTTGGACAACTGCTCGAAACGCTTGGGCGCATCCCCCTGCTGGGCCAGGCCGAAGAGCATGCGGCTGGTGGAAAACACGCCGCTGTTGGCCGACGAGGCCGCCGAGGTCAGTACCACGAAGTTGATGATGCTGGCCGCCGCCGGCAAGCCGGCGAGCACGAACAGCTCCACGAACGGGCTCTTGCCCGGCACCACGTCACGCCACGGCGTCACCGCCATGATAGTGATCAGCGCCAGCACGTAGAAGACGATGATGCGGATCGGGATCGAGTTGATTGCCCGTGGCAGGTTGCGCTCCGGATTCTTCGCTTCGGCGGCGGTGGTGCCCACCAGTTCGATGCCGACGAAGGCGAACACGGCAATCTGGAAACCGGCAAAGAAGCCCATCAGGCCATGGGGGAACATGCCCTGGTCGTTCCACAGGTTGGCAAGGTCCGCGGTGCGTCCGGCCGGCGACTGGAAGCCGGCCATGACCATGTACAGGCCGGTGCCGACCAGGGCGACGATGGCGATGATCTTGATCATGGCGAACCAGAATTCGATCTCGCCGAACATCTTCACCGTGATCAGGTTCAGCGACAGCAACAGGCCGACACAGGCAATCGCCGGCGCCCACTGCGGCAGGTCGGGGAACCAGAACTGCGAATAGGCCGAGATTGCGATGACGTCGGCGATGCCGGTGATGATCCAGCAGAACCAGTAGGTCCAGCCGGTGAAGTAGCCGGCCCAGGGCCCGAGCAGGTCGGCGGAAAAATCGATGAACGACTTGTAGTTGAGGTTCGACAGCAGCAACTCGCCCATGGCGCGCATGACGAAGAACAGCATGAAGCCGATGATCATGTAGACGAAGATGATCGACGGGCCGGCCAGGCTGATGGTCTTGCCTGAGCCCATGAACAGCCCGGTACCGATGGCGCCACCGATGGCGATCAGCTGGATATGGCGGTTGGACAGGCTGCGTTGCAGGTGGTCATGGTTTTCCGGCGTGGGGTGTTGCGGGGGCAGGTTCGCGGTCATAGGCAGGCATTCCGTTGAGTTCAGTCTTGTTGTGCGCCGCTAGGCTAACACGCGCCTTCCTGGCGCTAGCGCGACAATACGTCTCAAGGCGCGGGCGGTGTTGACCGTGGTCAACGTCGGCGCATCAGGCCGATAAAGAACAGGCCGCCAATGGCGGCGGTGGCGATGCCGATCGGCAGGTCCTCGGGCGAAATCAGCGTGCGTGCGGCGACGTCGACCCAGATCAGGAACAGGCTGCCCAGCAGCAGGCACACCGGCAGCAAGCGGCTGTGCTCGGCGCCGACCAGGCTCCGGGCAATGTGCGGCACCATCAGGCCGACAAAACCGATCGAGCCGCTGATCGCCACCAGCACGCCGGTCAGCAGTGAGCAGATCAGAAACGCCAGCAGGCGCACCTTGCGCGCGTTCAGGCCGAGGGTCACGGCGGTCTGCTCGCCGGCCATCAGCGCATTCAGCGAGCGGGCCATGCCCAGCAGCAGGGCCAGGCCGAGCAACACGCTGATCGCCGGGATCAGCAGCAGCTCCCAGCGCGCCAGGCCCAGGCCGCCGAGCATCCAGAACATCACCGCCGAGCTTGCCCGGTGGTCACCGAGAAACAGCAGCAGGTTGGCCGCCGCCATCATCACAAAAGCCACGGCCACGCCGCACAGCAGCAGGCGGTCGCTGTCCAGGCGGCCGTGGCGGCTGGCAATGGCCAGCACCAGCAGCATGCTGCACAGCGCGCCGATAAAAGCGGCCAGGGGCAAGGTCAGCACGCCGAGCAATTCGCCGATATGCAGCACCACCAGCACCGCACCCAGGGTTGCCCCGGAAGTGACGCCGAGCAGGTGCGGGTCAGCCAGCGGGTTGCGCGTTACCGCCTGCAGCACTGCGCCGATCATCGCCAGGCCGCCGCCCACCAGCGCCGCCAGGAGCATGCGCGGCACGCGGATCAACCAGACGATATGTTCCTGGCCCGTGGTCCACGCCGGTGCCTCGGGGGTAACGCCGAACAGCTTGTACAACAGCACGCGCCAGACCACCTCGACCGGCACCGGCGCCGAGCCGAAGCCCAGGGACACCACGCAGGACACCAGCAGCAGGGCCAACAGCGCGAGCAGCAACAGCCGCTGCCGGGAGCTTGCCGACCTCATGCGCCGTGCAGGCTCTTGGCGATGGTCTCGATGGCTTCGACGTTCTCAAGGCTCGGCGTGGCTGCCACGTAGGGAATGACCACGAAGCGCTTGTTGCGGATCGCATCCACCGATTGCAGGGCCGGATGCTGTTCGAGGAACGCCTGCTTCTGCGCGGCGCTGACTTCGCCATAGTCGACGATGACGATCACCTCGGGGTTGCGCTCGACCACGCTCTCCCAGTTGACCCGGGTCCAGCTGGCTTCGATGTCATTGAGCACGTTGCGCCCGCCGGCGGCGGTGATCAGCGCCTCGGGCATGCCCAGACGTCCGGAAGTCATGGCCCGGTCTTCGCCGCTGTCATAGAGGAACACCCGAGGACGCTCGCCCGGCAGTTGCTGCTGGACCACGGCAACGCGCGCTTGCATGTCGCCGATCAACTGCTCGGCGCGCGCCTGCACGTCGAAGATCCTGCCCAGGTTGCGCAGGTCGGTGTAGGTGTCGTCGAGGCTGGCAGCCGGGCGCTTCATGACAAAGGCGCAGGATTCGGTCAGCTCGTACACCGGGATGCCCAGCGGCGCCAGGCTTTGCGGGGTGAGGTCGCCGCCGACGCGCATGCCGTAGTCCCAGCCGGCGAACAGGAAGTCGACACTGGCGTTGAGCAGGGTTTCCACCGACGGGTACTTTGCCGCCAGTTCCGGCAGGCCGTCGAGTTGCTTGCGCAGCTGCGGCGTTACTGCCTTCCAGCCGCTGACACCGCTGTAGCCGACCATGCGCGAACGCAGGCCGAGGGCGAGCATCATCTGGGTCATGTTGATGTCGTGGCTCAGGGCATGCTCCGGGGCCTTGGTGAAGGTCACCTGGCGGTTGCAGCTCTGCACGGTCAATGGGTAGTGGGTGGCCTCGGCGAAAGCACCGGGGCTGGCCAGCAGCAAGGCCAGGCCGAGCAGCAGGGTCGATCGAATCATCGCTGGGTTATCCAGGTAAGGCGTGGGTGGTCAGCCAGAGGGTGGCGGTCGATCAGCGCTTGTACGCCGAAAACCTCGTGCAGCAACTCGGTGGTCAGCACCTGATCAGGCGTGCCGCTGGCGACGATGCGGCCGTGGTCGAGCACGTACAGGCGATCGCAAAAGGCCGCCGCCAGGTTCAGGTCATGGATGCTCGCCAGGGTGCCGATGCCCAGGCGCCGCACCTGCTGCAGCAGCTCCAGCTGGTAACGCGGGTCGAGGTGATTGGTCGGCTCGTCGAGGATCAGCACCTGCGGCTGCTGGACCAGGGCCCGGGCGAGGATCACCCGCTGCTTCTCGCCACCGGACAGGCTGGCGAAGGTGTGATCGTCAAAGCCTTGCAGGCCGACTGCCTGCAAGGCCTGTTGCACCAACTGGCGATCCTCGTGGCTGTCGCCGTCGAACAGGCCTTTGTGCGGCGTGCGGCCCATCGCCACGACTTCCTCGACATTCAGGCCGAAGGCATCGGGGAACTCCTGCAGCACCACGGCGATACGCTGGGCGCACCAGCGCGCTGACTGCTGCCACAGGTCATGCTCGCCCAGGCGCACCCGGCCGCGTTCCGGTTTATTGAAACGGTAGGCGCAGCGCAGCAGGCTGGTTTTGCCGCTGCCGTTGGGGCCAATCAGACCGACGAATTCGCCGGCGCCGACCTGCAGCTCAACGTCGCGCAGCTGGAACTGGTGGTGGCAGTGGCCGTGGCCCAGGGGCGACCAGTGCAGGTCGCTGATACTCAGGGTGCTCATCAAGGTCCTGCGGGCCTGCGGGCGATGTCGCCGAAAACAGGCCCGTATCGAAAACGGGCGCTCATGTTAGCGGATTTGTCCGCGCCAGCGGTTGTGCATAACGATCCACCAGCCACACCAGCAGCATCGAGCCGCCCACTAGCGGGAAGGCAGCCCCCAGAATCAGCATGATCACGGTCGCGGTCTTCCAGCGCGGCAGGTCATGGCGCAGCGGCGGTACACCGAGGCCACCTTCGGGGCGGCGTTTCCACCACATCACCAGGCCGCTGACCGAGCCGAGCAGGATCATCAGGCAGATCAGCAGGACAATAAGCTGGTTCAGCGTGCCGAACATCTTGCCTTCGTGGAGCATCACCCCAAGCTCGGTGGCGCGGGCGACGTTGCTGTAATCCTGCCAGCGTACGTCCACCAGCACCTGACCGGTGTACTGGTCGACATGCAAGGTGGCGTCGTTGCGCGGGTCGTCGGCGAACACGGCAATGGTGTACACGCCTTCGGCACTGGTTGGCAGGGTAATGCTGTAGCCAGGTTCGACGCGGCGGGTAGTGGCCAGTTCTTCGATCTGTTGCAGGCTGACCTGCGGCGCTGCCGGGGCGCCGGAGCCCATGCTGTGCCCGGCATGTTCGGCGTGGGCGGCAGATTGCGGCATCGGCGTGTTTTCCATGGCCCAGGGCACGGTCTGGCGGTTGGCGCTGTTGAGCGCCCGGGCTTGCTGGTCGGACTTCGGCACGTCGTTCCACATTGCCGCCGGAAAGCGATTCCACAGGTCGGCGTACTGCTTGCCCCAGAAGCCGGTCCAGGTCATGCCGCTGAGCAGCATCAACAGCAACAGCGCCGCGCCCCAGAAGCCTGTGACCGCATGCAGGTCGCGCCACAGCAGGCGGCCACGGGCGTTCAGGCGCGGCCACAGCACACCGGCGCTGCGCTTGCCGCGCGGCCACCACAGGTACAGGCCCGAGACCACCAGCACCACGCCCCAGCCGGCGGCCAGTTCCACCAGGCGATCGCCAGTGGTGCCGATCATCAGCTCACCGTGCAGGGCGCGGGCAATGGCCTGAAGGTTGTTTTTCGCGTCTTGTTCGCCGAGCAGCTGGCCGCTGTAAGGATCGATGAACACATTCAATTCACGGCCGGCGTTGTGCACCACGAACTGCGCACTGCGGTCGCTGGCAACCGCAGGCAGGTACTGGCTGACCTGGCCCTTGGGGTAAGTCTGCTGCACCTGTTGCAGCAGGCTGTCGGCGTTGTGTCGGTGATGCCCGGCCTCGACCACCATCAAGTCGCGATACAGCAATGGGTCGAGCTGCGGCTTGAACAGGTAGATGATCCCGGTGATCGCCAGCAGGATCATGAACGGCGCGACGAACAACCCGGCGTAAAAGTGCCAGCGCCACGCCAGGTTGTAGAAGGATATGTGCGGTTTGCTCATTGAGCGCTCCCGTGTTGCCTGGGTAAGGCGCGATCAGTGATCGCGCCCGGGTTGGATCAGAAACTCAGGTCGACCTTGGTCCAGAACGTACGCCCCGGCTCGTTGATCGGTTGCGGGTCAGTGGCCGGGTAGCCAAAGCCGGCGTTGCCCGCCAGGTTCAGGTGCTCGGCGTAAGCCTTGTCGAACAGGTTGTCGACCCCGGCACTGAGCTTGAGGTTGTTGCTGACCTTGTAGGCGCCGTTCAGCGAGAACACGCCGAAACCACCGCTTTTTTCGTAGTCTTTGCCCACCACGTTGCCGGAGTTCTCGGCGATGCGGTTCTGCGCCGCGACCAGGCGCCACAAGGCCCCGGCGCTCCACACATCACGGCTGTAGGTCAGGCCCAGGCGGCTTTCCAGCGGTGGCATCTGCGGCAGTGCCTTGCCGTCGCTGCTGTTCTTGCCCCAAGCGTAGGCCAGGGTAGCGTCGGCTTTCCAGTTGCTGGTCAATTTGTGCGCGGCACCCAGTTCGCCGCCCATGATCCGCGCATCGATGTTCTGCGCCTGAGAGCTTGGCATACCCATCATCCCCGGCCGGTAGTCGAAGAGAATGTAGTCGCGGATCTGCCCGACATAGCCCGAGGCCCAGGCGTCAATGGTGTCGGTCTGGTACTGGATACCGAAGTCGAGCTGGGTGGTTTTCTCCGGCTTGATGCTGTCGAAGGCATTGACCGAACCTGCCGGGCCGGACTTGGGCGAGAACAGCTCCCAGTAGTCGGGGAAGCGCTGGGCGTGACCGAGGCCGACGTAAGTGGTGGCGGGGATATCCACCAGGTCATGCTCGTAGCGAATAAAGCCGCTGGGCAAGGTATCGGCGCGAGTGTCGCCATTGGTGGCGCTGGTGGCGCGGTAGTCCTTGGCCGAGGCACGGTCCAGGCGCGCGCCGGTAATCAGCCTGTCCTGTTCGGCGGCGTACCAGGTCAGTTCGCCGAACACCCCGTAGTTGTGGAAGTCGGCGTCCTTGGTCCAGGCCATGTGCTTGTGCGCATCAACGCCCATGCCGCCGCGCTGGCGGTGTTCGTTGGTCTGCGCATCGATGCCGCTGATCAGTTGCAGGTCATCCCAGCGCCAGGTGCCCTTGATGCGCCCGCCGAGGGTGCGGCGATCGACGTTGCTGACCATCGGCATGCCCATCATGCCCATGCCCGAGGGGGTGCGCAGGCTGTAGTTGTCCATCACGTGGTCGGCGTAGTTGTAGTAGACCTGGGCTTCGAGCTTGTCGAAGATCTCGCCGATGTTGGACTTCTCGAAGCGCAGGCCGAGGCTCTCGCGCTTGAACTGCGAGCCGTCCATGCCGCGCCCGGCATAGCGCGCTTCACCGTCGCCCTTGCCGGCGGTCAGTTCCACCAGGGTGTCGGCGTCCGGGGTCCAGCCCAGGGCGACGTCACCATTCCATTTGTCCCAGCGCGACGGCACGGTGTCGCCATTGCCGTCTTCATAATCGTCGGAGCGCGACTGGTTGCCGACGAAGCGGGCATAGCCATAGCGGTTACCGGCGGCGGCATCCAGGACCTTGTCGAAGCGTCCGTTGGAGCCGCCCAGCAGGCTGGCGTTGACGCGGCTGCCAAGCTCGCCGAATTTTTCCGGCTCGCGATCGAAGAGGATGGTCCCGGCCGATGCGCCGGGGCCCCAGATCACACTTTGCGGGCCCTTGATCACGGTCAGGCGGTCGTAGGTTTCCGGCGAGATGTACGAGGTCGGGGCGTCCATGCGGTTGGGGCAGGCGCCGAGCATCACGCCGCCGTTGGTGAGGATGTTCAGGCGCGAGCCGAACATGCCGCGCAGCACCGGGTCACCGTTGGTGCCGCCGGCGCGGATGGCCGAGAAGCCGGGGATGGTTTTCAGGTAATCGGCGCCATCGCTGGCCGGTACTGGCTGGCGTGGGTCCTTGGGGTTGGTGACGATGGTCAGCGGCGAGCTCGGGGCCACGGCGGTGATTACCGTCGGGCTCAGCTCGGCCTGGTCAGAAACGTGCGCGTCCTCGGCCTGGCTTGTGGCCAGGGCCAGAGGGCTGAGCAGGGTGCCGCAGATCACGGCGATGGTCCCTTGCAGGGACAGACGAAAAACAGCGGTGCAGCCAGACATAGTGATTCCAACATCGATCAGTCATAAGGGTGCGCGCAGTCGACGGCAGGTGCCGGACTTCGGGCGCAGGTAGTGGACTCAGACGACGATGGGGGCAGGCGGCGCGCGGCTGCGGGCGCCGGGGAATACCGTCTGCCGGGCGTGGCCCTGGCGCGGGTAGACGATCAGCCGGTTGCTGGCGGGGACGGCTTCGGTGTTGAGCAGGCTCAGGGCCTGGGGCAGTGCCGGGCAATGGAAGAACAGGCTGCAATAGCCGCACTTCTCCCAGATAACCTTCAGCGCCGGGCTGCTGCCGTGATGGCTGTCGGCATGGCAATCGGCGGCGCTGTCCATGGCCATGCTCATGTTCATGCCTGGCGGCATGGCACGGTGATCCATCGGCATCGACTGGGAAACCAGTGGGCCGATAAAGATCATCAACATGGCAAACAGGCTCAGCCAGCTGCCGCGAAGCGTCCTGGAACCAGGACGCGCGGGGCGGGTGAACCTGCTGCAGGCGCTAGTCACGCCGGGCAGCTTTGTTCAGCACTCAGTGGCTGTGAGCGGCTTCCTCGGGTGGATTTTTTTGCACCGCGACTTCGACAGTGATGTCACCGGCATGCTTGAAGTGCAGGGTCAGCGGGAAGCGCTTGCCGTCAGTCAGCAGGCTGCGGTCCTTGGGCTGCATCAGCATCACATGGTAAGCGCCGGGGGCGAATTTCAGCTCGCCGCCCGCAGGCACTTCGACGCTCATTACCTGCTGCATTTTCATCAGGCCATCTTTGTGCACATGCTCGTGCAACTGGGCGTCGTCGCTGATCGGGCTGTCGACGCTCATCAGGGTGTCGGCGGTCTTGCCGTTGTTGTGCACGATGAAATAGGCCGCGACGTTGGGCGCGTTCGGCGGCAGTTCCTGCGACCACGGGTGTGCGATCTGCAGCTCGCCGGCGGTGTATTCATGGGCAGTGGCAAAGGTTGCCGGCAGCATCAGTGCGGCCAGCAGCAGGGCGTTCTTGAACATGGTGATTCTCCAGTCGATTCAGGTTCGCAGCAGGTAGCGTAGTGAACTCAGACCAGAGGGGAGGCGCGGGGGTTGAGGGCCGGCCACTGTTGGCGTGGCGTGGGTTGATAGGCGGTGAGCAGCGGTTCGAGCCCGATCGACAGGGCCAGCGGTTTGCTCAGTTGCGGCGCATGCCCGGGGAGCGCCAGCAACGGCGCAGCGCCAGAGCAGCACCAGCAGTGCTGCATGTTCGAATGGTCATCGCCTTGCTGGCCGAGGTCGATCTTGCCCAGGGCCATGATTTCGGGATTGGCCTTGGCCCCGACACTCGAACAGAAGGCGCCCCACAGTAGTTGTTCGGCCGGCCCCTTGGGGGCTGCGGACGCCAACGGCATGGCCAGCAGATTGAACAGCACTGCGAAGCAGGCGATCCAGGCGATGGCGGGCCGATATGGGGACATGGAAAGATCCGGTCAGGAATCAGAGGTGGCTATTGTAGCGCCCAGTATAGGAAAAATTACCGGGGGTGCGGTGAAGTGCCGCACTCCCGGTTCGCATCAGGCCTGTTTGTTACGGCCCATCAGCCCGCGTACGGTTTCCTGCAGGTCGGCTGGCAGCACCACAACCTTGGCGTTGTCGCTGCTGGCAAGGCTTTCCATGGCGCCGATGTAGCGCTCGCCGAGCAGGTACATGGCCGGGGTGATCTCGGTACCGATCGCGTCCCTGACCAGGGTGATCGAACGCGCCGAAGCTTCGGCGAGGTTGATCTGTGCTTCAGCGTCGAGCTTGGCGGCTTGCTGGCGCGCTTCAGCTTCGAGGATGGCGGCCTGCTTGGCGCCTTCGGCGCGGGTGACGTCGGCTTTGCGCTCGCGCTCGGCGGCGGCCTGGCGCTCCATTGCCGCCTGCATGTTCTGCGACGGCTTGATGTCCTGGATCTCTACCGAGCGCACGGTCACGCCCCAGTCTTCGGTCTGCTCGGACATCGCTTCGCGCAGGCGCGCCTTGATCTGCTCGCGGCTCGACAGCGCTTCGTCGAGGTCCATGGCACCGACGATGGCGCGCAGCGAGGTCATGGTCAGGCTGGTGACTGCGAAGGAAAAGTCCTGCACGCCGTAGGCGGCTTTTTGCGGGTCGACGACCTTGGCGAAGCACAGGGCATTGGCGACGATCACCGCGTTGTCACGGGTGATGATTTCCTGCTGCTGCACGTCGAGGATGATGTCCTTGGTCGGCAGGCGGTAGGCGACCACGTCCATGTACGGGATCAGCAGGTTCAGGCCCGGCTTGAGGGTGCTGTGGTAGCGGCCCAGGCGCTCGACGATCCACTCCTCGCCCTGGGGCACGATGCGCACGCCCTTGAACAAGGTGATGAGGGCGAATGCGGCGATGGTGCCGACGACGATAAGGCTGGTCATGAGTCAATGCTTCCTTTTACTGATCAGGCCCGGGCAACCCGGGCGGTATTGCCTTCGATGGCAGTGAGGCGCACGCGCTCGCCGGCCGGGATCTCGGCATCGGCGACGCACACCCATTCTTCATTGCCGAGGATGGGCTTTTGAAAGCGCACGCGGCCCTTGTGGAACTCCGAGACTGTGGCGGTGAGCAGGCCGACTTCGCCGATCACGCTATCGGCAGTCCAGCGGGTGTCCGGCTGCTTCCTGCGAAACACCTTGAACCACAGCAGCGTGGTGATCGACGAGAACACCACCCACAGCAGCACCTGCATGTCGAGTTGCAGACTTGGCGCCAAAAAGGCAATGAGCGAAACCAGCACGGCACCGATGCCGAACCAGAGGATGAAGAAGGTTGGCAGGACCAGTTCGAGCACTACGAGGCCGAAACCGAATACCAGCCAGATCCACCATTGCATTTCCATATGGGTGAGGTCTTCCGGGGGGAGGAGGGGCGTAGTGTAAGGCAGTGGGGTAAAGTTGGGGCAAATCAAGCCAGTAAGAAACTTCCTAAAAGCTTTTTTGTATGGCTATGACCCTCAGGTCTTGATGCAAGCAAATTTATCTAGGCAGTTCAGCCAGCATCTCTGAAGGGCTGAAGAACTCCCTGTCAACTTCTGGCAGCACTGGTCGCTTGAGGATCAACACCGGCACTCGCCGTTGCCTGGCGATTTCAAGTTTGGGCTCGGTCGCCCCGCTGCCGCTGTTCTTGCTGATCAGCACATCGATCTGCCGGCGCTCGAACAGCGCGCGTTCGTCGTCCAGGTGAAACGGCCCGCGTGCGCCGATCACTTCGCAGCGCTCATTGCCCGGGCAGGCTTCAAGGGCGCGCAAGGTCCAGAACTGATGGGCGGGAATCTCGTGCAGATGCTGCAGCGGCTCACGGCCGAGGGTGAACAGCGGGCGCTGGAACGGGCGCAAGGCGTCGATCAGTTCGGTCCAGTCGCTCACCTCGCGCCAGTCATCGCCGGCCTGGGCTTGCCAGGCCGGGCGGCGCAACGCCCAGCACGGCACGCCGGTGAGCTGCGCAGCGTGGGCGGCGTTGGCGCTGATGCGGGCGGCATAGGGGTGGGTGGCGTCGATCAGCAGGTCGATGCGTTCTGCGCGCAGGTAAGCGGCCAGGCCCTCGGCGCCGCCAAACCCGCCGACCCGTACCTGACAGGTCAGGTCAGTAGGCACCCGGCCAATCCCGGCCAGGCTGTAGACGTGCTGCGGGCCCAGGGTGCGGGCGATGGCCAGCGCCTCGGTGACGCCGCCGAGCAACAGGATGCGCTTCATGCAAAGCCCCCTGCATGGCCAACGATGCCGCCTTGGCGATCGATGGCGAACACCTCCACCTGTACCTGCGCCGGCACCACGCTGCGGGCAAAGGCCAGGGCGTGGGCGCAGACCGCATCACCCAGGGCAATGCCGGCGGCGCTGGCCAGGGCCAGGGCCTGCTGGCTGGTGTTGGCCTGGCGAATCGAGTCTTGCAAGGCGTCATCGGCACCAATGGCCGCGGCCCATTCGGCCAATTGCGGCAGGTCGATGCTCGAATGACGGCTGTGCAGGTCCATGTGTCCGGCGGCCAGCTTGCTGATCTTGCCGAAGCCGCCGCACAGGCTGAGTTTATCCACAGGCACCTTGCGCAGGTGCTTGAGCACCGCGCCGACAAAATCGCCCATTTCGATCAAGGCGATTTCCGGCAGGTTGTAGACCCGGCGCATGGTGTCTTCGCTGGCGTTGCCGGTGCAGGCGGCGATGTGCGGGTAGCCGTTGGTACTGGCCACGTCGATGCCCTGGTGGATCGAGGCGATGTAGGCCGAGCAGGAGAACGGCCGGACAATGCCGCTGGTGCCGAGGATCGACAGGCCGCCAAGAATGCCCAGGCGCGGGTTCATGGTCTTCAGCGCCAGGCTCTCACCGTCCTGCACGTTTACCGTGACCTCGAAGCCGCCGCTGTAGGCGAATTCGGCCGCCAGGCGCAGCAGGTGCTCGGTCATCATCTTGCGGGGTACCGGATTGATCGCAGGCTCACCCACGCCGAGCACCAGGCCCGGGCGGGTCACTGTGCCGACGCCGTGGCCGGCGATAAAGCGCACGCCGGGTTCGGCCTGCAGGCGCACGCGGCTGTAGAGCAGGGCGCCGTGGGTCACATCCGGGTCGTCACCGGCATCCTTGAGGGTACCGGCTTCGGCGCCGTCCTCCAGCAAGCGGCAGAACTCCAGGCGCATTTGCACCACCATGCCCTTGGGCAAGGTGATTTCCACCGCATCGTTGCTCTGGCCGCCCAGCAGCAGGCGCGCCGCCGCCAGGCTAGTGGCGGTGGCGCAGCTACCGGTAGTCAGGCCGCTGCGCAGCGGTGCGGGTTGTTCGCGGGTTTCGTCACGCATCGGCAGGCTTGAGCGCCTCTAGCAGGGTAATCGGCAGGGCCTGGCGCCAGGTGTCGAACTCGCCCAGGGGCTGGGCCTGGGCGATGTGGATGCGGGTCAGTTCGCCGCCATGCTGCTCGCGCCAGCTGACCAGCGCCAGCTCGCTTTGCAGAGTCACGGCGTTGGCTACCAGGCGGCCGCCCGGGCGCAATTGCTGCCAGCAGTGTTGCAGCACGCCTTCGCGGGTCACGCCGCCACCGATGAAGATCGCATCCGGGCGTTCCAGGCCTTCCAGGGCCATCGGTGCACGGCCACGAATCAACTGCAGGCCAGGCACGCCGAGGGCATCGCGGTTGTGTTCGATCAACTGCTGGCGGCCTTCATCGGACTCAATGGCCAGCGCCCGGCAACTGGGGTGCGCGCGCATCCACTCGATGCCGATCGAGCCGCTGCCGGCGCCGACATCCCAGAGCAGTTCGCCCGGCTGCGGCGCCAGGCGCGCCAGGGTGATGGCGCGCACATCGCGCTTGGTCAGTTGGCCGTCGTGCCTGAAGGCGCTGTCGGGCAGCCCGGCAAGCGGCGACAGGCGCGGTGCATCGGGCGCGGCCAGGCATTCGATGGCGACCAGGTTCAGGTCGGCAACTTGCGGGTGCGGCCAGAGCGCGGCGGTGCCCTCGAGGCGACGCTCGGCGCTGCCGCCCAGATGCTCGAAGACCTGCAGGCGGCTCGGCGCGAAACCGCGTTCGCGCAGCAGGGCGGCGATCGCGGCCGGGCTGCTGCCATCGTTGCTCAGCACCAGCAGGCGCACGCCGCTGTACAGGTGGGCGTTGAGTGCAGCGATCGGCCGCGCCACCACCGACAGCGTCAGCACTTCCTGCAGTGGCCAACCCAGGCGGGCGGCGGCCAGGGCGCAAGAGGAGGGCATCGGCAACACGTTCATTTCGCTGACATCGAGCTGGCGCGCAAGGCTTGCGCCTACGCCATAGAACATCGGGTCGCCGCTGGCCAGCACGCACACCGGCTCGCCGCGCAGGGCCAGAACCGGCGCCAGGGAAAACGGGCTGGGCCACAGCAGGCGTTCGCCGCTGATGCAGTGCGGCAACAGATCCAGCTGGCGCTGGCCGCCAAACACCCGTGAAGCGCCCAGCAGCGCGCGCCGGGCTTGCTTGCCCAGGCCACTGAAGCCGTCTTCACCGATACCTACTATTGTCAGCCAGGGCGACATGGATTTCCTCAATTCAACGCAATCCGACCGGCAGGCTTTTCATGCCCTCGGACAAAGCAGGCATAATACCGCGCCTTCTACACTGACGTGCCTTTTCACGATTGCCGGGTGACCTTTTGAACCAGCCTGTATCGGCCCACCAGCCCCAAGCTTCGTTGCGTCCCTCGGCCTGCCCGGGGTTATGGCGCATCGTCCAGGCGCTGGACGGCGGCATCTGCCGGATCAAGCTGGCCGGCGGGGCGCTGACGGCAGACCAGGCCGATGCCGTTGCGGCGGCGGCCGAGCGCTATGCAGGCGGTGAAATTGAAGTCACCAACCGCGGCAACCTGCAGATTCGCGGCATCGGCTGCGACCACGGTGGCCTGATCGAGCTGCTGCTGGCTGCCGGCCTCGGGCCACGCCAGGCCGCCGGCGACGATGTGCGCAACCTGATGCTCAGCCCCACCGCGGGCATCGATCCGCAGATGCTGTTCGACACCCGGCCACTGGCGCAACAGGTGCTGCAGTCGCTGGAAACCACCCCGCGTTTTCATCAGCTCTCGGCCAAGTTCGCCGTGCAGCTGGATGGCGGCGAGGCCCTGGCGATGCTCGCGCACCCCCATGACCTGTGGCTCAGCCCGCTGAAGCTGGACGACGAACTGTGGCTGGCATTCGGCCTGGCGGGCTGCCCGGCCCAGGATGCGCCGCTGGGCGCCGTGCCCCTGACGCGCGGGCACGGACTGGTACTGGCGGTGCTCGAGCGGTTTCTCGATCTGGCCCGGCCTGAGCAGACGCGGATGCGCCAGTTGCTGAGGGAACATACGCCCGAGGTGTTTATCGCCGGGTTGGCTTTGCCGGTGCGGGCTGACGCGGCGGTTTGCCAGTGGCGTCGCCCGTTGGCAACGGCGGGCTATCTAGGGATTTATCCACAGCTGCAACACGGCCTGAGCGCCGTCGGTTCGGCAGCACCCCTGGGGCGTCTGAACCCTACGATGCTGCGCGGTGCGGCCCGGCTGGCACGGGAGCAAGGCGACGGCACCTTGCGCATGACCCCTTGGCAGGGCGTGCTGCTGCCCAACATTGGCCAGCATCATGCCGGGCAGGTGGTCGACGGCCTGGCCCGAATGGGGCTGCTGGTCTCGGGTCATGATCGACTGACGCGCCTAGTCGCCTGCACCGGTTCCGCCGGCTGCGCCAAAGGCCAGGCCGAAACCAAGGGCGATGCGCGCCTGCTGGCCACACTGCTGGGCCCCGGAGCACCTGCCAGCGTGCACTTGAGCGGCTGCCCGCGCTCGTGCGCGATGGCCCACGTGGCGCCCGCCACTTTGCTGGCGCAAAGCCCCGGCCACTACGACTTGTACCTGCGTGACGCAACCGAGCCTGGCTTCGGCCGCCTGCGCGCACGCAACCTCACACTAAAAGAAGCCGGCGCACTGCTAGACGCCTGCTCACGGAGCACCCTTGATGATTGATTACATCCGCGATGGTCAGGAGATCTATCGCAATTCCTTCGCGATCATTCGAGAGGAAGCCCGGCTCGATCGCATCCCGGCCGATCTGGAAAAGCTCGCGGTCCGCGTGATTCATGCCTGCGGCATGGTCGATGCGATCGATGGCCTGCAGTTCTCCCCAGGTGCCGGCAAGGCCGGGCGCGATGCCCTGGCCGCTGGGGCGCCGATCCTTTGCGATGCGCGGATGGTCTCCGAGGGTATTACCCGTGCACGCCTGCCGGCCAACAACCCGGTGATCTGCACCTTGCGCGACGAGCAGGTGCCGGAACTTGCCCGCGAGTTGGGCAACACCCGTTCGGCGGTGGCCCTGGAGCTGTGGCGGCCGCATCTGGAAGGCAGTGTGGTGGTGATCGGCAACGCACCGACCGCGCTGTTCTACCTGCTGGAAATGCTCGACGCCGGCGCGCCCAAGCCCGCGCTGATCCTTGGTTTTCCGGTGGGCTTTGTCGGCGCCGCCGAGTCCAAGGCGATGCTCGCTGCCGACAGCCGAGGCGTGCCGTTCGTGATCATGCAGGGGCGCCTGGGCGGCAGCGCCATGGCCGCCGCGGCGGTCAATGCGCTGGCCACGGAGGTCGAATGATGCAGGCTCGTGGACGTTTGCTGGGCCTGGGCGTCGGCCCCGGCGACCCGGAACTGATCACCGTCAAGGCGCTGCGTCTGCTGCGCGAATCGCCGGTGGTGGCCTACTTTGTCGCCAAGGGCAAGCGCGGCAACGCCTTCGGCATCATCGAAAGTCATCTGCAAGAAGCCCAGACCTTGCTGCCGCTGGTGTACCCGGTGACCACCGAAGTGCTACCGGCGCCGTTGTCCTATGAACAGGTCATCAGCGACTTTTATGATGCCGCCAGCCTCGAAGTTGCCGCGCACCTGGATGCCGGCCGCGATGTTGCGGTGATCTGCGAAGGCGATCCGTTCTTCTACGGCTCCTACATGTACCTGCATGACCGTCTCGCCGAACGCTACGAAGCCCAGGTGATCCCGGGGGTCTGCTCGATGCTCGGCGGCGCCTCGGTGCTCGGTGCGCCGCTGGTGTATCGCAACCAGAGCCTGTCGGTGCTCTCCGGCGTGCTGCCCCATGATGAACTCAAGCGCCGCCTGGCCGATGCTGATGCCGCGGTGATCATGAAACTCGGGCGCAATTTCCCCAAGGTTCGCGATGTGCTGGCTGAGCTCGGCCTGGCCGAACGGGCCCTGTATGTGGAGCGGGCGACCATGGCCAACCAGAAGATCGTCGCCCTGGACGAGGTCGATCCGCAGTCCTCGCCATACTTCTCGCTGATCATCGTGCCCGGTGAAAGGTGGCAAGGTTGATGACCCGTAAAGCCCCGGCCATCGTCATCCTTGGCAAAGGCAGCCTGGCCACTGCCCGCAAGATCCAGCAGCTGTACCCGGACGCGCTGATCCATGGCCTTGAAGGCCGGGTCGAAGGCGCCGACCACAGTTACCAGGAGTTCGGCGCCACCGTGCGCCAGCTCTATCAGCAAGACACGCCGATCATCGCCCTGTGCGCTGCCGGCATCGTCATCCGCACCCTGGCCGGCCTGTTGCTGGAGAAGGGCGCCGAGCCGCCAGTACTGGCGGTGGCCGAGGATGGCAGTGCCGTGGTGCCGCTGCTCGGCGGGCTTGGCGGGGTCAATCTCATGGCCCGGGAAATCGGTGCCGGCCTGGGTGTGGCGGCGGCGATCACCACCAGTGGCGAGCTGCGTTTCGGCACCTGCCTGCTCAACCCGCCCAGCGGTTATGCCCTGGCCGACCTTGAGCTGGGCAAGCGTTTCGTTTCCGACCTGCTGGCCGGTGAAAGCGTGCGCATTGACGGCGTCGCGCCCTGGCTTGAACAGGCGCAGCTGCCGCAAAGCGAGCAGGCGCAACTGGCGATTCATGTCGGTTGTGATGCCCGTGCAGCCTCGGCCAATGAGCTGGTGATCTATCCGCGCTGTGTGCTGGTGGCAGTCAGCGAGGTGCTGCCGGAGCTGGCCCAGGCCATTCGCACGGCCCTGCAGGCAGCACGGATTGCCGAACCGGCGCTGGCTTGTCTGCTGGCAGCAGAGCAGCACATGGCCAACCCAGACCTGCACGCGGCTGCAGCCGAGCTGGGCGTGGCCCTGCGCTTTGCCCCGGGTGCCGGCGATGCCAGTGCTCTGGCCGCTCAGGCAATGCCGCAATTGCTGCCACCGCAGCCGGTCAACGACGGCCTGGCCCTCGTGGTCTCGAACCAGCCGATCGATCCGCAGCAGATCGGCCGCGCCCGCGGGCGCCTGGCGGTGATCGGCCTCGGGCCTGGCGCTGCCGACCTGATGGTGCCGGCGGTCAAGGCGGAGCTGGCGCGGGCCAACGATGTGCTCGGCTATGAAACCTATGTGCGCATGGCCGGGCCTTTCCGGCCGGATCAGGTACTGCACTGCACCGACAACCGCGAAGAGATGCAGCGTGCCCGGCATGCCTTCGAGCTGGCGGCGCAAGGGCGTTCGGTAGTGGTGGTGTCTTCCGGCGACCCTGGTGTGTTCGCCATGGCTGCGGCGGTGCTCGAAGCATTGCACGAGTCGAGCAATCCACACTGGCACGCAGTGGAGCTGGAAATGCTGCCCGGCGTTTCCGCTTCCCTGGCGACTGCGGCGCAGGCCGGCGCTCCTTTGGGCCATGACTTCTGCGTGCTGTCACTGTCGGACAACCTCAAGCCCTGGTCGATCATCGAGAAGCGCCTGGACCTCGCCTGTCAGGCCGACCTGGCGCTGGCTTTCTACAACCCGATCTCGCGCTCGCGCCCGTGGCAGCTCGGGCGCGCCCTGGAAATCGTCCGCCAGCATCGCACCGCCCTGACCCCTGTAGTCCTTGGCCGCGACATCGGTAGGCCGGGGCAGACGCTGAGGGTGGTCAGTCTCGGTGAGCTGCAAGCGGACATGGTCGATATGCGCACCATGGTGCTGGTCGGATCCTCGACGACCTGCGGCTTTGCCCGGCCAGACGGCGGCCAATGGGTGTACACCCCGCGCTGGTATCCGGCGCAGGGTTGATGCTGGCGTGGAAGGCTTTCGGCCCTGACCGAGGGCTGTGTCTCGAATAGTGTGAAGTGCCCCGCCGATATCGGGCGGGGCTTCATATAAAGGATTATTCGAGATGAACGACGTCGCTAAAACAGAAGAACCCTCCAAAGATATCGCTATCGCTATGCCAGGCGCGCTGTTGGTCGTGGCCGGCAAGGTCGAAGTGCAAGCGCGTGATGATGTACTTAACTCCTTCCAGTTTTCTTTCGAAGTTGCCAAGAAACTCTTCGACCCTAATACCCAGAGTGAAGAGTGGTTCAATAAATTTCTCAGCGTTATGCAGGACTGTGGCTGGGTCGTAGTTCGTCAGACGTACCAAAAAACAGAGTCGGGGTCCCAGTCGCTCAAGGTCGGGGCTATTGCCACCAAAGCCGTTAGCGGAATTGGCGGCGCTGTTCTGGGTGGACCGGCGGGTACTGCCCTGCGCAAGCTGGCTGACGGGGCGCTGAAAAAGCTTGGCCTTAATAAAGAGGCTCAACAAATGGTCAAGCGCAACACTGGCAATGGCAAAACCGGCTCAGTTGGCCTTGCCGCTGGCGAAATGACCGAAAAAGGCGACGTCGTGCTGGTGACAAGTGCAGTGCAGACGACCAAGTCAAATAAAGACGCCGACTGGACCTTGTTCGAATGGACAGGCAGCTCATCGGAAACCTACGAGGCAGCGGCGGCGTTGATGTTGAACCGCACGCTGTATAACAGCGTTCGCGATGCCATCATCGCCAAGCTGCAAAACCACAAGCAGAACCGTGTCCTCATCCACGATATCTGATTGGCCGGTCAGGATGGCTGGAGGCGTTGGCCATCCTGACATTCAAGCTTCTACTGGACCAGGAGGGATCATGGAAGACTATTGTGTATGGGTGAATGGTGGCTCGTTGTTGCTTATCGCCCCCGACGTACTGCCGGATCAACGCCAGGCGGTACTCGACTCTGTGTTGTATGCGCAGCTAGTGGCGAACAAGTTCGCCGGCTCGCGTTTTTCGAATTACCAGAAGTGGTACGAAGGCTATCGCAACACCCTGACTGAACGCGACTGGATCTTCACCAAGTTCCATCATGAGAGCAAATCCGCATCGGATTGCTCGCTACTTTCTGCGATCCAGCCTCTGCAACTCTGGCTGGAAACCCGATACACCGGTGCAAGTGCGATCATCGATCAAGGGATTGCGACGTTGACGCGGGATGTAGACGGCTTGGCGTGTTTTGACGGGTTTACTTTCGAGGTACGTGATACGGGCGCAGTTCTGACCATGGAGATCGGGCTGGTACACCCCGGTCCTGTAATCGACCTGTGCAGTATCTCCATTACCCACGCACAGGTGCCAGAAGTGGCCGGAATCGAGCAGTCGTTGGCCGGCGAAGTGTTGTACAACGAGGTTGTGATTAACGGTGGGGCGGCTGTGCTGTACGGCGAGACGTTCGAAGGTTCGCGCGCCGATCTGCGCAGTTTGATGGCGCGCAAGCAACAGGAACACAACTATGTGATGGCGCTCGACAGTCAACCTGAAGGTGATAATCATGAGTAAGCTAACGGGCGTGGTCGCCGATTCGAGCATCCTGTCTTTTCATCCCGAGGTCAGCGCAGCGCAGCGCGATTCGGTGCTACTGGCCATATCGGCAGCCGAGATGGTTACCCGCGATGCCTACGAGCAGGGCCTGATCGACGACTGGTTCAATTACTACCGGCGGCAATTGATGTTCTATGGTTACGACCCGCTTCAGGCAAGCGAAGTGCACTGGCCTGGCGGTGAACGACCGAACATCGTCGACAAGGCTCTACGCAGCATTGCAGCGGCCAGCGGCGGTAGTGAACTGGCACTATCGATGGGGAGTACCCTGGAGGCCCTCAGGGGCGCACGCGACGCGCTGGCGCATTTTGAGCAGCGGGTGCAAAAAACGGGGGTTTTTCAATTGCTACCCTGTGCTCCAGGCAAGGCCGGGCAGGTAGACATGGTGCTGTATCACGAATCGATGGCGCTTTCGCAGACGCGTGCCGGCTTTCTGTTTCGCGACCGCCAGACGCGGCAGGTCAAGGCCGAGCTGGTGCGCTTCAACGTCGCGCTGTTCGATCAGGAGCTGCGCGCCAAGGTAAAAAAAATGCATCAGGCCGGTCGTATGCGCAACCTGGGCACTTATATGATCTAGGGCACCAGGTAACCCTTGATCCCGGTAAAGATGATCTGCGCCGCCAGGGCGCAGACAAACAACCCCATCAAACGGCTGACAATCTGCAGGCCCTGGTCGCCGAGAATCCGCTCGATACGGTTCGACAGGTACAACACCAGGCCAACGGTGAAACTGGCCAGGGCGATACTGACGATGGCCAGCAGTTTGTCATCCCAGTGCGGCTGGCCAACCCCCATCACCAGCAGCGCACCGATGGTGCCGGGGCCGACGGTTAGCGGTATGGTCAACGGTACGATGGTCACGTCCTGCTGCACATTGTCGGTTTGCACCGCCGATTTTCCCTGGGCCATGCCCAGCGCCGAAATGAACAACACGCTGCCGGCGCCGATGCGAAACGCATCCACCGTGATGCCGAATATGCCGAAGATCACCCGGCCGAACAGGTACAGCAGCACGCTGGCGATCAGCACGGCAATTGCCACACGCCAGGCCAGTTGCTTGCGTTCCTTGCTGGAGTAGCCGCGGGTCAGGCTGATAAAGCACGAGAGCACGAAGAACGGGCTGTAGAGCACGAGCATTTTCAGGTAGACGCTGAACAACTCATGGAGCATGGTCGAGGCCCGTGGCAAGGGTGATGTGGAGCAAGTGTATGCGAATTACGGGGTTGGAATCTGACTTGATTCGGCTTCGCGACGCGCCACCCAGTGCTCGATCAATTCACGCAACTGCGACAGCTCCACCGGCTTGGACATGTGCCCGTCCATGCCGGCCAGGCGCGCACGCTCCTTGTGCTCGGCGAGGATGTGCGCGGTCAGGGCGACAACCGGCGTACGCCGGCGCTGGTTGCTGACTTCCCAGATGCGCAGTTGCTGGGTGGCCGAGAAGCCATCGAGCACTGGCATTTCGCAGTCCATCAACACCAGGTCGTAATGGTTGGCCTTCATCGCCTGCAAGGCTTCTTCGCCGTTGCTGGCGGTGTCCGGTTCCAGGCTCAGCTTGCCGAGCATGCCGCGAATTACCTTGGTCGAGATGTTGTTGTCTTCGGCCACCAGGATGCGGAAATCGCTGGGCAGGTTCAGTGGCGCCGACAGCCCGGCCTGCACCGGGATGTTCGGCTGACCCTTGCTGCGCTGGGACAGCTCTTCGGCCAGGGTAGTCTTGAGGGTATAGCCGGCCACCGGTTTGGCCAGGATGCGTTTGACCCCGGCATTGCGGGCGATGACCTTGCTTGGCGCGTTGCTGATACCGGTGAGCATCACCAGCAGGATGTCGTGGTTCAGGCTCGGATCTTCCTTGATCTTCGCCGCCAGTTGCATGCCGGTCATGCCAGGCATGTTCTGGTCGAGCAATACCGCGTCGAAGTAGTCGCGCAGGTGCGCCTTGGTACGCAGCAAGGCCAGGGCCTCCTTGCCCGACGGCACGGCACTGACGTTCATGCCCCAGGCGCTGCATTGCTGGACCAGAACCTTGCGGCAGGTGTCGTTGTCGTCCACCACCAGCACCCGGGCACCGCGCAGCGGGCCGTCGAGATCGGTGGGCGGCTGTTCGAGACGGTGGGGGTCGAGCGGCAAGGTCATCCACAAGGTATTGCCCATGGTGTGGCTGGTCTTGATGCCGAACTCGCCCTGCATCAGGGTGATCAGTTGCTTGGCGATCACCAGCCCCAGGTGGCCGCCGAGCTTGTTGCTGGAAAGGAAATGCTTGCTGTGCAGCTCTGCCTGCAGCAGCGCTTCGCGTTCGCCTGGCGGGATCGGTTCGCCGCTGTCCTGCACGGCAATGCGCAGGCGCGGGCTGTCGCCGCGTTGATCGAGGGCGATCACCAGCAGGATCTCGCCCTGATCGGTTTTTTTCAGGGCGTTTTCCAGCAGGCTCAGCAGGGCCTGGCGCAGGCGCGTCGGGTCGCCACTGATGACTCGCGGCACCTGTGGCTGGGTGAAGCTGATCAGCTCGATGTTCTGCTGCTCGGCCTTGGCCCGGAAAATACTCAGGCAATCTTCGATCAGTGCATTGAGGTCGAACTGCACGTCATCCAGTTCGATCTGCCCGGACTCGAGCTTGGAAATGTCGAGAATCTCGTTGATCAGGGTCAGCAACTCGTTGCCGGCGCTGTGGATGGTCTGCACGTAGTCGCGTTGCTTGACTGACAGCGGGGTGCCGAGCAGCAGCTCGGTCATCCCCAGTACGCCGTTCATGGGCGTGCGGATCTCGTGGCTGATCTTGGCCAGGAACTCGGCCTTGGCGTTGATCTCGGCGTTGCTGGCGGCCAGTTCACGGCTGGCGCTGAAGCGCTCTTCGCTGATGCGCCGCAAGCGCTCGCTGACCGCCAGGTTGAGCAGCAGGCCGCTGACGCTGGTCAGCCCGAGGAGAATGAACAGCAGCCATTGAGTCGGCGTGCGGGTCAGGCCGAGCAGGGCCGGCAACACTACCAGGCAGCCGATATTGAACGCCAGCATGGCCAAGGCGAACAGCCGCGCCGGAGCGTAGCCCTTGTACCAGTGGTAGCTGGCAACCAGCAGCATGGTCAGGCTACCCAGGGCCATCAATGCATAAGTCATCAGGTTCAAGGGTAGGGTGTCAACGAACAACAGCAGCAGGCCGCAGAGTGCGATCACCAGCATCTCGCCCTGCAGCAGGCGGCTCAACCGCGGTTGTTCGCAAGGCGTGAAGAAGCGCAGGGTAAAGGTCAGGCCGGCCAGCGACGCCAGCAGGGCAGTAAGGTAGGCCGCCGGTGTTTGTGCCGAGTGCCAGAGGCTCCACCAGGGGCCGCTCAGGTTGAGCAGAATCAGTGCGCTGAGCAGCATCAGCGCGTGGTAGACCGCCAAGGCCAGGCTGGTACTTGAGCGTGAGTAAGCGAAGCGGATCAGGTTGTGCAGCATCAGCATCAGCAGGCAGCCGAACAACAGGCCGAAGAACAGTGGCTGGCGCTGGTCGGCAGCGGCCTGGGCGGCAGGCTCCAGGCTGATGGCCGGGCGCAACTGGTGCTCTGACACCAGGCGCAGGTAGACGTCCAGCGGTTGCGCGCTGTTGGGCAGGGCCAGGACATGGTCGCTGCTGCGCAGGTAAGGATCGCCATTGTCGCTCTGGCGACCGTTGTGGATCTGCTTGATCAGCCGGTCGCCTTGCAGGGCGTAGAGGTCCAGGCGCGACAGGTCGGGGGCGAAGACCCGCAGCAGTTTTTCCTGCTGTCCGGGTTCCAGACGGTAGTGCAGCCACAACGCCTGGTCGGGCGTGGCGGCATTGAGTTCGTTGAGTTCGAGGGGGCTGAACTGGTTGCGGTAGCGTTCAGAACGTACATCGCTCAATTGCAGGCTGGCCTGATCGTCAAGCAATACCGCCCAGCCACTGCCCTGTTCGGCCACGGCCGGGAACAGGCAGAGCAGGGTCAGCAAGCTGACAGTGAGACCAATGGCAATCCTGAGCCAACGCACGACGAAATCCCTTCTTAGCCAAATGCCGGATGGTAACTATGCGCGGCGCGCCAAGCCGAAGGCAAGGCCCATGGCGGGCCCTGTCGACGAGCCGGGGGCAGGGCGGCTGTTGCGCCGCTGCCACCAGGCACCGGTTTACTCCTGGTGTTCACCGCGTTCGCGGGCAATGGCACGGTAGCCGATGTCCTTGCGGTAGAAGCTGCCGTCCCAGTTGATCTCGGCAGCCAGGCGGTAGGCTTGCTGCTGGGCCGACTCGACGCTCTTGCCCAGGGCAGTGGCGCAGAGCACGCGGCCGCCGGTGGCAACTACCTTGCCGTCCTTGAGCGCGGTACCGGCGTGGAACACTTTGCCTTCGATCTTCGCCGCAGCGTCCAGGCCGTTGATTGCCGCGCCCTTGCTGTAGTCGCCAGGGTAGCCACCGGCAGCCAGCACCACGCCCAGGCTCGGACGTGGGTCCCATTGTGCTTCGACCTTGTCCAGGGCCTCGGCGAAAGCAGCTTCGATCAGCAGCACCAGGCTCGATTCCAGGCGCAGCATGACTGGCTGGGTTTCCGGGTCGCCGAAGCGGCAGTTGAACTCGATGACTTTCGGGTTGCCGGCTTTGTCGATCATCAGACCGGCATAGAGGAAGCCGGTGTAGACGTTGCCTTCCTCGGCCATGCCGCGAACGGTCGGCCAGATCACCTGGTCCATGACGCGCTGGTGCACGTCGGCGGTAACCACTGGCGCTGGCGAGTAGGCGCCCATGCCGCCGGTGTTGGGGCCGGTGTCGCCGTCGCCGACGCGCTTGTGGTCCTGGCTGGTGGCCATCGGCAGCACGTTGTGGCCGTCGACCATGACGATGAAGCTGGCTTCCTCGCCGTCGAGGAACTCTTCGATCACCACGCGCGAACCTGCGTCGCCAAAGGCGTTGCCGGCGAGCATGTCGCGTACGGCGTCTTCGGCTTCGCCCAGGGTCATGGCGACGATCACGCCTTTACCGGCGGCCAGGCCGTCGGCCTTGATCACGATCGGTGCGCCTTTTTCACGCAGATAGGCCAGGGCCGGCTCGATCTCGGTGAAGTTCTGGTAGTCGGCAGTCGGGATCTTGTGGCGCGCCAGGAAGTCCTTGGTGAAAGCCTTGGAGCCTTCCAGCTGGGCCGCACCCTTAGTTGGGCCAAAGCAGTCCAGGCCGCGGCTGCGGAACAGGTCGACGACACCGGCGACCAGCGGGCCTTCAGGGCCGACGATGGTCAGGGCGACATTCTTTTCGGCGAAATCGGCCAGTTGCTCCAGGGCGCTGACGTCGATGTCGACGTTCTCGCACTTGGCTTCAGTGGCGGTGCCAGCGTTGCCCGGGGCAACGAAGACTTTCTCGACCCGTGGGTCCTGAGCGACTTTCCAGGCCAGGGCGTGTTCACGACCGCCGCTACCGATAATCAAAATTTTCATGAAGGCTCCTTCGGAGAAGCTGCAAGCTGCAAGCTACAAGAAAAAGCAGCCAGTGCTGCCCTTTGCGTAGCTTGCAACTCTGAAATTTAAGGGGCTGCAACTGCAAGAGGATGCGACTCGATGCGCTTTTTCTTGCAGCTTGCAGCTTGGAGCTTGTCGCTGCTTCACTCAGTGACGGAAGTGACGCATGCCGGTGAAGACCATGGCAATGCCGGCTTCGTCAGCAGCGGCGATGACTTCGGCATCACGCATCGAGCCACCTGGCTGGATCACTGCAGTGATGCCGACCTTGGCAGCGTTGTCGATGCCATCACGGAACGGGAAGAACGCATCCGATGCCATGACCGCGCCCTGAACCTGCAGGCCGGCGTGTTCAGCCTTGATCGCGGCGATGCGGGCGGAGTTGACGCGGCTCATCTGGCCGGCGCCGACACCGATGGTCTGGCGGTTCTTGGCGTAGACGATGGCGTTGGACTTGACGTACTTGGCCACTTTCCAGGCGAAGATCAGGTCGTGGATTTCTTGCTCGCTCGGCGCACGCTTGGTGACCACTTTCAGGTCGCCCTCGGTGATCATGCCGATGTCGCGGCTCTGTACCAGCAGGCCGCCGGTGACGCGCTTGAAGTCCCAGGCAGCGGCACGTTCAGCCGACCACTCGCCGCAGGCCAGCAGGCGTACGTTGGCCTTGGCGGCCACCACGGCGCGGGCTTCGTCGCTGACGCTCGGGGCAATGATCACTTCGACGAACTGACGCTCGACGATGGCTTTGGCGGTTTCGGCGTCCAGCTCGCGGTTGAAGGCGATGATGCCGCCGAACGCCGACTCGGTGTCGGTGGCGTAAGCCAGCTCGTAAGCCTGGCGGATACCGCCTTCGGCGTCCGGGCTGACGGCCACGCCGCACGGGTTGGCGTGCTTGACGATGACGCAGGCCGGCTTGACGAAGCTCTTGACGCATTCGAGTGCGGCGTCGGTGTCGGCCACGTTGTTGTACGACAGCTCTTTGCCCTGCAGTTGCACCGCGGTGGCGATGCCGGCTTCGGCAGGCTTGGCCTCGACATAGAACGCCGCGCTCTGGTGCGGGTTCTCGCCGTAGCGCATTTCCTGGGCCTTGATGAACTGGCTGTTGAAGGTCCGCGGGAACTCGCTGCGGCCTTCGGTGCCGAGGGTTTCAGCGGCCTGGTTCACGGTGCCCATGTAGTTGGCGATCATGCCGTCGTAGGCGGCGGTGTGCTCGAACGCCTTGAGCATCAGGTCAAAGCGCTGGGCGTAGGTCAGGCCACCGGCCTTGAGGTTTTCCAGGACCTGGCCGTAGTCGCTGGCGTTGACCACGATGGCGACGTCCTTGTGGTTCTTGGCCGCCGAGCGAACCATGGTCGGGCCGCCGATGTCGATGTTCTCGATGGCGGTCGGCAGGTCACAGCCCGGCTTGGAGATGGTGGCTTCGAACGGGTAGAGGTTGACCGCGACCAGATCGATCGGCTTGATTCCGTGCTCGGCCATGATGGCGTCGTCGGTGCCGCGCCGGCCGAGGATGCCGCCGTGGATTTTCGGGTGCAGGGTCTTGACCCGGCCGTCCATCATTTCGGCGAAGCCGGTGTAATCGGCAACTTCCACCGCGGCAACGCCATTGTCCTGGAGCAACTTGAAGGTGCCGCCGGTGGACAGGATCTCGACGCCGAGCTGTTGCAGCTCACGGGCGAATTCAAGGATCCCGGTCTTGTCGGAGACGCTGATCAAGGCGCGGCGGATCGGCAGGCGGGTAGTCTGGTCGGTCATTTCAGATTCCATAACGCGGTGGAGTCAGCAAAAAAGGCGACCTCATCGAATGGGAGCCGCCTTTTCTGGTTTGGATGCTTGCTTACAACAAATCGTACTGCTTGAGTTTCTTGCGCAAGGTGCCGCGGTTGAGCCCGAGCAGCTCGCTGGCCTTGGTCTGGTTGCCCTTGACGTAGTTCATTACGCTTTCGAGCAACGGCGCTTCGACTTCCGAGAGCACCAGGTTGTACACGTCCGTGACGGCCGCGCCCTCAAGATGGGCGAAATAGTTGTGCAGCGCCTTTTCCACACTGCCGCGAAGGGTCTGACCCTCTTCGCTCGGCGTATTCAGGTGCTGTTTCAAGTTGACGTTGTCGCTCACGGGCGTTGTTCCACTCACTAAAGTCTCGGTCATCATCGTCATGCGGCCACCCCTTGTCCGTCCTCTGTCTCAAGGCTCTGTTCACGTTCGCTGAAGAAACCGCGAACGTTGGCGCACTGCGCTTGCGTGTCTTCCAAACGGTTGAACTGGGCGCGAAACTCCTTGGCGCCCGGTAGCGTTGCCAGGTACCAACCCACGTGCTTTCGGGCGATACGTACGCCCATCACATCGCCATAGAAGGCGTGCAACGCGGTCAGGTGCTCCAGCAGAATTCGTTCCACTTCGTCCAGCTGCGGCGCCGGCAGTTTTTCGCCGGTGCGCAGGTAATGCTCGATCTCGCGAAAGATCCAAGGCCGCCCCTGGGCAGCCCGGCCAATCAGCAGACCGTCGGCACCGGTGGCATCCAGCACCGCCCGGGCCTTTTCTGGCGAAGTGATATCGCCATTGGCGAAAACCGGGATCGACACCGCCTGCTTGATCGCCGCGATGGTGTCGTATTCGGCTTCACCGGTGTAGAGGTCGGCGCGTGTGCGTCCATGTACCGCCAGTGCCTGGATACCGGCCTGCTCGGCGATCCTCGCCACCGTCAGGCCGTTCTTGTTGGCCCTGTCCCAGCCGGTGCGGATCTTCAGCGTGACCGGCACGTCCACGGCGGCAACCACCGCGTGGAGGATTTCGCTGACCAGGGCTTCATCTTTCAATAAAGCAGAGCCTGCGGCCTTGTTGCAGACTTTTTTTGCCGGGCAGCCCATGTTGATGTCGATAATCTGCGCGCCAGCCTCGACGTTGGCCCGGGCCGCCGCTGCGAGCATCTGCGCGTCACCGCCGGCGATCTGTACCGAGCGCGGCTCGGGATCACCTTCGTGAATCATGCGCAGGCGCGACTTGCGGCTGTTCCACAGGCTCATGTCGCTGCTGACCATCTCCGACACCACCAGGCCTGCACCCATTCGTCGGCACAGCTGACGAAAGGGCTGGTCCGTGACCCCGGCCATCGGCGCGAGGATCAGGGCGTTCTGCAGTGTGTATGGGCCGATGCGTACCGCCGACATAGGAGTTCCCTGTTGTGGGGGCCGATCTTAGAGTTCGAAAAAGGGTGGGCATGATACCCGCTCTCGGTGACCGGATAAAGATCGATTTGGATAAAATCTGAACAGTTGGCTTTGAGCTTCAAGCTGCAAGCTTCAAGCCGCAAGCAAAAACGGATCAGCGCATGGGGCTGCTTTTCCTTGTGGCTTGAAGCTTGCAGCTTGCCGCTCGCCGGTTATTCCGGCGAGCGGAAGCTCAGGCTGTAGTTGACCGCCTTGGGGCCCGGATCGAGGATGTCCAGGGCGATGTGGATCGGCGTCTGGCTGGGCATTTCGCCCTTGCCGGCCAGCTCACCGCTGAGGTACTCGGTGGGCTTGAAGCGGCGGCTGGCGATCAACTGGCCATTGAGGTCGGCAAAGCGCAGTTCCAGTAGCGGGAACGGCTGGGAGAAGGGCGCACGGTTGTAGATGATCGCATCGACGATCAATGCACCGTTGAAGTCCGGGTGGCTGCGCACCACCAGGTTGCTGCTCTTGATCCGGGCGATGTCGACCCGCGACGGCACCTGGCAACCGACGGTCGGGCAGACCGCCTGGAACCACGGGCGGTAACGGTCCTGGCGGGCCAGTTCGTCGAACTGGTACCAGAGGTACTGGCCAGCCAGCGCTGCGGCAGCCAGCAGGATCAGCAGGATCCACAGCAGGCGCTTGGCCCAGTTGACTTTGGGCTTTTGCCAGCCGAGCTGGATCGGATCGTCGACCAGGTCGAGCAGCGGCTCCTTGCGCGCCGGACGGTTGCTGGCCGGGCCCAGGCCCGGTTCGCGGCGCTCGTCGAGCTCAGGATCGGGGCTGTCGAGGTCGTCGTCAGGCTCGCGCGCCGACAGGCGCTCGCCGGGCAGCTCGTCATCATCGGCGCGCAGCGCAGCGGCAGGTGCCACCGGGGCATCGAGGTCGTCATCGAGAACATCCAGCGACAACGAAGGCTCGGTGCGCTCGCCGGGTGCCGGAGCGAGGTCCAGGGCTTCCTGCTCGATCAGCGGCGGTTGTGGCTCGTCGAGCTCGGCGCTGAGCTGCTCGCGCTCAGACGCCGGGCTGCTGAACAAGCTGTCGGGCCAGTGTTGGTCGTCCTGCCCGGGGCTGTCGCGGTGTGCGCTGAGGCTGTCTTCGCGTGGTGCGGCGGCCTTGAACTCGGTGGTCGGCTGGATTTCGCGCTGTTCAAGGCGCGCCAGTTCCTGGTCCAGGTCGAGTTGGTCGAGGTCAAGCTCGGCGGCGCTCCACTCGTGCTGGCTGGGCGCTTGCGCAGGTTCCGCCACAGGTTCGACCGGCGCCGGCGGTGCAGGCGGGTTCTGCGCCGCGCTTTGTTCCAGCAGTTGCCGGGCGGCGTTGAACACTTGCAGGCAGGCGCCGCAACGCACCACACCGCGGGCCACGCTCAACTGATTGTGGCTGACGCGAAAGCTGGTCTGGCAATGCGGGCACTGGGTGACGAAACTGTCGGTCATGCGGCGGTCCGGGTTATGCAGAAGGTTATTCTAGGCGCACTTAGCGGCGGCGACCACTGATGCGTACCCAGCCATCGCGAACGGCGATCGGGTCGAGGTCGAAATCCTTGGCGTAGGCCGCGGCGACTTCATCACCCTGTTCGGCGAGAATCCCCGACAGCGCCAGCAGGCCGCCCGGGCGCACCAGCGAAGACAGTTGCGGGGCCAGCGACACCAGCGGGCCGGCGAGAATGTTGGCGACCAGCACGTCGGCCTGCATGGCCGGCATGTGCTCGGGCAGGTACAGGGCGAATTTTTCCTCGGCGATGCCGTTGCGCCCGGCGTTGTCGCGCGAGGCTTCCAGGGCCTGCACGTCGATGTCGGTACCAATCGCTTCACGGGCGCCCAGCAGCAGCGCGGCGATGGCGAGGATGCCCGAGCCGCAACCGAAGTCGAGCACTTGGGTGTCTTTGAGGTCCTGGCCGTCGAGCCATTCCAGGCACAACGCGGTGGTCGGGTGGGTGCCGGTGCCGAAGGCCAGGCCCGGATCGAGCAGCAGGTTGACCGCCTCAGGCTCCGGTGCCGCGTGCCAGCTTGGTACGATCCACAGGCGCTGGCCGAAACGCATCGGCTGGAAGTTGTCCATCCAGCTGCGTTCCCAGTCCTGGTCTTCGATGACTTCGGCCTGATGCTCCGGCAACTCGGCGCCGGTCAGCAACTGCAGATGGGCGAACACCGCGCTTGCGTCGGTATCGGCTTCGAACAACGCCAGCAGGTGGGTATGCGACCACAGGGGAGTGGTGTTGAGGTCCGGTTCGAAGATCGGCTGATCTTCGGCATCCATGAAGGTGACCGAAACAGCGCCTACTTCGAGCAGGGCATCTTCATAGGTTTCGGCTTGTTCCGGGCTGATGGCCAGACGTACTTGCAGCCAAGGCATGGCGGGCACCTTTGGAAAAATCTACAGGGGCAGCCCGAGGCTGCGAGAAGCCCGCCAGTTTACTTGAGTACGAGGGGTTTGTGGGATCCCTGTAGGGCCTAGAGCCTGGCCGGCGAGACGATGATCTTCACATTCTCCTCCTTGTTGTTCACCAGCTCCTCGAAGCCCTGGCCAACAATCGCCTCAAGGCCGATGCGGCCGGTCACCAGCGGGCTGATATCCAGCCGGCCATCGGCAATGAAGGCAATCACGTCGGCAAACTCGCCGTTGTAGGCCAGGGCGCCGAGCACCTGCTTTTCGGTAGACACCAGATCGAAGAAGTTGAATTCGCTGGGCTCTTCGAAAATCCCCACCAGTACGCATTTGCCGGCCTTGCGGATGACATCGATGGCCAGCTTGGCGGTGTGCTTGTTGCCGATGCATTCAAAGCTGATGTCGGCGCCCAGGCCGGCCGTCAGGGCGCGAATTTCGGCGAGCACGTCGCACTGCTTGGGATCGAGCACCGCCGTGGCGCCGACTTCCAGGGCCTTGGCCTTGCGCGCGCTGGACATTTCCAGGGCGATCACCTGCGCAGCACCGGCGGCTTTAGCGCACATGATGGTGCACAGACCGATGGTCCCGGCACCGACCACAACGACGTTCTGGCCCAGCAGGTTGCCGGCCTTTTTCACTGCATGCATACCGACCGCCAGCGGTTCGATCAGTGCCCCGGCTTCGCGCGGGAAACCTTCGGGCAAGCGGTACAGCAGGTTGGCCGGGACGTTGACCCGCTCGGCGAAGGCGCCGTTGTTCATCAGCCCGGTAAAGGCCAGGCGCTCGCAGATGTTGTACAGGCCGTGGGTGCAGTAATAGCAGGTGCCGCAGTGCTGGCAGGCGTCGGCGGCCACCGGGTCGCCCACGGCGTAACCTTGCACACCTTCGCCGATCTTGAGGATTTCGCCGCAGAATTCATGGCCAAGAATGCACTGCCCCTGAATGCCGGTGAGCGGATGGGGTGCCTCCACTGGAATGAACACGGGGCCGGCGACGTACTCGTGCAGGTCAGAGCCGCAGATACCGCACCAGTCGACCTTGATCTGCACCCAGCCAGGCGGCGGGTCGGCGGGCAAGGGCACATCTTCGACGCGAATATCCTGGCGGCCATGCCAGACCGCTGCACGCATGCTGGCGGCGGGATTGCTCAGATCATTCATTGTTGTTATCTCCCAGGCGTACACGAAAGCGCCGCCGTGCTGGCGGCGCGGGTTGACTCAATGGCTGGCGAGGAAGGCCGCCAGCCGCTGGTTGATCCGCTCGGCGGCCTCCATTTGCAACATATGGCCCTGGCCCGGCAGGATCTCGACCTCTGCCTGCAGGCCTTCGGCATGGCTGGCCGGGATGATCGCGTCGGCGGCGCCCCAGATCACCAGGCTCGGCTGCTGGGCGACCACCGCTCGCAGGTCATGGCGCTGCACACTGCCGTCGGCGATGGCCGCAGCGAGTTGGCGCAGGGCGCTGTCGACACCTTCCAGGCGCTTGAACTTGAGCATGTCTTCGAGCATCTGCCGGGTCACCAGGCCGGGGTCGGAGAATAGCTGCATCAGTTGTGGCTTGAGTGCGTTGCGGTTGCTGGCGTCGACGAAGCCTTGCAGGTAGTCGCCGTTGATCTCGCGGCCGAGGCCGGCGCTGGCGATCAGGGTCAGGCTGCGCACCCGTTGCGGCGCCAGGCGCGCCAGGTTCAGCGCCACCGCGCCGCCCATGGAATGGCCGGCCAGGTGGGCGTGCTGGATATCCAGGTGATCGAGCAGGGCGAGTACGCTCTGGCTCAGTTCATCCAGGTCGCCGCGTTGCAGGGCTTTGCCCGACTCGCCGTGCCCCGGCAAGTCGAGGGCGATGACCCGGCGCTCGGCGGCCAGGGCCTGATGGTTGAACAGCCAGTTGTTCAGGTCGCCGCCGAAGCCGTGCACCAGCAGCAGCGGCGTACCGCCCTCGCCGAGGTCGAAATAGCGCAGCGTGCGTCCGCCCAGCTCGATTTTCTGCGGCGCCGGGCCGCTGTCCTGTTCACCGGCGCCGCCTTGGACGAACTCGGCCTGAAAGCGTTGCACCACTGCATCGATCTCGGCCTCGTCCGCTTCGCCTTCGACCACCACCGCCAGCAATGCACCCACCGGCAAGGTCTCGTCCGGCTGGGCGATCAGGCGGCGCAACACGCCGCTGAACGGCGCCTCGACACTGCTGGAGATCTTGTCGGTCTCGACATCCAGCACCTCATCGCCCTTGTTGATCTGCTCGCCTTCCTGCTTGAGCCAGGTGTCGATGCGCCCTTCGGTCATCGACAACCCCCATTTGGGCATGGTCAGGGTATGGATCTGGCTCATGCGGCAGTCCTCGCGCCAATCACCTTGCGCACCGCTGCTTCGATTTTCGCTGCAGTAGGGATGTACAGGTCTTCCAGGGCGTCGGAGAACGGCACCGGGGTGTGCGGCGCGGTGACCATCTCGATCGGGCCTTTGAGGGCGGCAAAGGCATTTTGCGCCACCAGGGCACTGATGTCGGTAGCCATCGAGCAACGCGGGTTGGCTTCGTCGATGACCACCAGACGCCCGGTTTTCTCCACGCTTTCAAGGATGCTGTCTGCGTCCAGCGGGCTGGTGGTGCGCAGGTCGAGCACCTCGCAGTCGATACCCTGGCGCGCCAGGTTGGCGGCGGCCTCCATGGCCAGATGAACCATGCGCCCGTAGGTCACCAGGGTGATGTCGTCGCCGTCGCGCAGATAATTGGCCTCGCCGAAGGGGACGGTGTACAGCTCTTCTGGCACTTCGCCCTGCATGCTGTAGAGCAATTTGTGTTCGCAGAAAATCACTGGGTCGTTGTCGCGGATCGCCTGGATCAGCAGGCCCTTGGCATCGTACGGCGAGGACGGGCAGACCACTTTCAGGCCGGGAATGTGCGTCCACAGCGAGGTAAGCATCTGCGAATGCTGGGCGGCGGCACGCAGACCGGCGCCGACCATGGTACGCATGACCAACGGGGTGACGGCCTTGCCGCCGAACATGTAGCGGAATTTCGCCGCCTGGTTGAGGATCTGGTCCAGACAGCAGCCTGCGAAGTCGACGAACATCAGTTCGCACACCGGGCGCAGGCCCTGGGTGGCGGCACCGACCGCTGCGCCGACATAGCCGATTTCGGACAGCGGCGCGTCGAGCACGCGGCCGGGGAACTGCTTGTACAGGCCTTTGGTAACGCCGAGCACGCCGCCCCAGGCGTCCTCCTCTCCGGGCGCCCCGGCCCCGCCGGCGACGTCTTCACCGATGATGAACACGCTGCTGTCGCGGCGCATTTCCTGGGCCAGGGCTTCGTTGATGGCCTGCTGGTAACTGATTTTTCTCGCCATGATGCTTCTCCACTTGTTCTTGTTGTCAGGCAGGCTCAGGGGTACGACACGTACACGTCGCTGAGCAGGGCGGCGGGGTCGGGTTTGGGGTCGGACTTGGCGCGGCGTACCGAGTCTTCGATCAGGTCCTCGACCCGGGCATCGACCTGGTCGAGTTGTTCAGCGTCGAGCAGGCCGGCACGGGTAGTGCGCTGGCGGAACTGCATCAGGCAGTCGCGGGTTTCGCGCAGGTTCTTCACTTCATCCGGGGCCCGGTAGGTTTGCGCATCGCCCTCGAAGTGGCCGTAGTAGCGGGTCAGCTTGACTTCGATCAGCGACGGGCCCTGGCCGGAGCGCGCCCGTTCGATCGCTGCCCCCGCGGCCTCGTGCACGGCGAAGAAGTCGTAGCCGTCGATGGTCACCCCGGGCATGCCGAAGCCGGCGGCGCGGTCGGCGATATGGTCGCAGGCCACCGACCAGTTGGAGGCGGTGGCTTCGGCATAGCCGTTGTTCTCGGCGACGAAGATGCACGGCAGGTTCATGATTGAAGCCAGGTTCATCGCCTCGAACACCGCGCCCTCGTTGGAGCCGCCGTCGCCGAAGAACACCACGGCGACGTCATCGGTGCCCTTGATTTTCGCCGCCAGCGCCGCGCCGGCCACCAAAGGCGCACCGGCGCCGACGATACCGTTGGCGCCGAGCATGCCTTTCTCAAGATCAGCGATGTGCATAGAGCCGCCCTTGCCGCCGCAGACACCGGTCTTCTTGCCGTAGATCTCGGCCATCATCCCGTACACGTCGACGCCCTTGGCGATGCAATGGCCATGGCCGCGGTGGTTGGAGGCTATGCAGTCGCTGTCGCGCAGGTGGGCCATGACGCCGGCGGCCGAGGCCTCTTCGCCGGCATACAGGTGGACGAAACCGGGGATCTCGCCGGTGGCGAACTCCACGTGCAGGCGCTCTTCAAAGGCGCGAATGGTGCGCATGACTTCATAGGCATGGAGCAATTGCTCGGTAGACAGGTGAGTGGACATCTTGTTGTTCTCCGGGGTTGTCTCAACACGGTTGGTTCGCAGGGTGTTGCGGGTGTTCGCGGCCGACCGCCAGCAGGCGATGGCGCGCGGCATGGGCCAGCACCGCCTCGACGTCGATGCTCAAGGGACCGAAGGCGTCGAGGGTGATGCTTGGCCGGTCGCTCGCGCTGAACTCGATTTCGCGCTCGCCATCCAGCGCCAGGGTGCCGCTGGACAGGCTCAGGGAGTAGGCAACACCGGGCGCCAGCGGCCCCGAGGCAGTTACCCCGCAGCCTTGCAGCAGGCCGGGGGCAAGCGGTGCCAGCAAGGCGTGCTCGGCTTCGGGATGCAGGCGAATCCAGGCGCCTTCAGGGGCTGCGCGTGACACCGGGCACCACAGCCCGCACAGCGCCGAGAGGCCGATGGCGTGGGGTTCGGCGAAGGTCGCGAAGACTTCCGCCAGGTCCTCGCCACGGCTGATGGCGCGGGCACCGATGAAGCGCTGTGGCGACACCGCGACATCCACCAGGGCCCATTCGCAAAGGCGCTGTTCCGGTACCCGCACGACGAGCCGCTTGTTGCGGCGCAGGGCAATCGCGGTGGGGATGCGGCCGTTGGCGAACAGCCCGCCGGCAAGCCCGGCACTGGTGGCTTCGCGCAGCTGCGGGAAGGCGTTGTTGGTGCCGGTGGACAGGGTCAGCAGCGGGATGTCGCCGACTTCGGCGGCCACCGCCTTGTGCGTGCCGTCGCCACCGAGCACGGCGATCAGGGCAACACCCTGGGCAGCCATCAGGCGCGCGGCGTGGCGGGTGTCTTCGACAGTCTGGCGTAGCGGCATGTCGAGGATGCTCAGTTGCGGCCAGCGCTGTTGCTCGGCGTGTGGGCCGAGGCTGGCCTTGAGCACGGCGGCGGCGATGCCGGTCATGTCCGGCGGCAGCAGCACCTGCTCGACACCGGTGGCGGCAAACGCCGCGAGCAGGCGCTGCACGGCCGAGGCTTTGTCGGTGCTGGAGTAGAGCCCGGCATTGGCAGTCAGTCGGCGCAAGTCGCGGCCGCTAGCCGGATTGGCGATGATCCCCACGGTCAGGGCGGGTTGGCGCATGGCACACCTCTGGTTCTTGTTTGCCAGGGGCCGGAGCAAGGCCGGTGCCAAGTCCTCAAGACACGCGATCCAGAGCGGTTTTCGTGCTTCGGCCAAGGGTTGTGGCAAGACGCTCGGTGTCAGAGTCGGCGGCTGCCGGGCGAGACGCTGAGACGCTGCGTCTCAGCTCGGCAGGAATCCATAGAGTGCTTGTCCGCCCCCGGTATTCGGCGCTTAATGAGGCCCATAACGACAAGAACACGAGAACCGGAGGCCCCATGCTTGCCGCGAACTCCAAAGCCCACGTCGACTGCGTCAGCCGCGTGCTGAAGAACGCCGAACGCCTGCCCCAGGCGCCGGTGCCGCCGCTGATCCTCGACTCCTGGCGCCGCTCGATGGAGCAGCATCGCCTCGACCCTGCGTCCCAGCAGGGGCCGCGCATTCTTTCGCAAAGCCTGCTCGACGAGTGCCGTGAGCGTTCCGAACTGTTCCTGCGTATTGCCGGCGAGGCCGTGGCGCGCCTGCATGGGCGAGTGCGCGAGGCCGACTACTGTGTGCTGCTGACCGATGCCCAGGGGCGGACCATCGACTACCGGGTCGAGTCGACCATCCGCAACGACTGTCGCAAGGCCGGGTTGTACCTGGGCACCTGTTGGTCGGAGGGCGAGGAGGGTACCTGCGGGGTGGCGGCGGTGCTGACTAGCAAGGCACCGGCCACCGTGCACAAGCGCGACCATTTTCGCGCCGCCTTCATCGGCCTGACCTGCTCGGCGGCGCCGGTGCTCGACCCCCAGGGCGAGTTGCTTGGCGTCGTGGATGTCTCGGCGCTGCAGTCGCCGGATGACCGGCGCAGCCAGCACTTGATCCGGCAGATGGTGGTGCAGAGCGCGCGCGAGATCGAAAACGCATTTTTCATGCACAGTGCCGAGCCGCACTGGGTGTTACGCGCCCACAGCACGCCGGGCTATGTCGACAGCCAGCCGGACTACCTGCTGGCCTGGGATGCCGATGGCCGTTTGCAGGCCCTCAACAGCCTGGCGCGCAAGGCGCTGCTGGAGCGCTATGGACAGTTGCCGGAACATATTGGTGAGCTGTTCGACCTCGACGCCCTGCGCGCTGCCACCGATGAATCGGCCCAGCGCCTGCGCTGGCGCGGCGAAAGCGGCGAGCTGCATGTGCGCATCAGCTCGCCGCGGCGCAAACCCGGGCGACGGCTCGCGACCATCACCCGCCAGCCGGTCGATGAGCGGGTCGAGCACAGCCTGCGCCTGGCAACCCGGGTCAAGGACTGCAACCTGGCGGTGCTGGTGTTGGGTGAAACCGGGTCGGGAAAGGAGGTGTTCGCCCGCCAGTTGCATGCCATGAGCCTGCGCAGCCGCAAGCCGTTCGTGGCGCTGAACTGCGCCGCAATCCCTGAGAACCTGATCGAGAGCGAGCTGTTCGGCTATGTCGCCGGGGCGTTTACCGGCGCTTCCAGCAAGGGCATGCAGGGCCTGTTGCAACAGGCCGATGGCGGCACCCTGTTTCTCGACGAAATCGGCGACATGCCACTGAACCTGCAAACCCGTTTGCTGCGGGTGCTGGCCGAAGGCGAGGTGGCGCCGTTGGGCGCCTCGGCGCGCCAGCGAGTGGATATCCAGGTGATCTGCGCCACCCACCGTGACCTGACGGCGATGGTCGGCGCAGGCAGCTTTCGCGAAGACCTGTACTTTCGCCTGGCCAATGCCCGCTTCGAGCTGCCGCCGTTGCGTGAGCGCAGTGACCGCCTGGCACTGATCAACCAGTTGCTGGGCGAAGAGGCCAAGGGCTGTGGTGTTGAGGTCGGTTTGAGTGACGCTGCGCTGGAGGCGCTGCTCAATTACCGCTGGCCGGGCAATTTGCGCCAGCTACGGCAGGTGCTGCGCTATGCCTGTGCGATCTGTTGCGGCACTACCGTCCAGCTCGATGATTTACCCGTGGAGATTCGCGGTGGGCAGGTCCAGGCGCATGTGCAGGCCAGTGTCAGCCCGGTACGTCAGCAGTTGCTCGATGCGCTGATTCGCCATCGCTGGAAACCGGGGGAAACCGCCAAGGCCCTGGGGATTTCGCGGGCGACGTTGTATCGGCGGGTGCATGAGCACAGGATCGAGATGCCGCGGATGGGCAAAAGCTGATTCTCTGTGGGAGCGGGGGGGGGGCCCCGCGGGGGGTGTGGTTAAAAACCCCCCCCCCGGGGGACCCCCCCCCCCCCCCCCCCCCAAAAAAAAAACCCCCCCCACCCACCCGGGGGGTTTTATC